>DAHVSI010000059.1 GCA_027324645.1 Castellaniella sp.
TGTACGGCTCCTTCAGCAAACACATGAATGGTGCCGCCATCCAGAACCGTTGTGGCTTGCATTGATTGGCCATCGATTTGAGTGGTGACAGCCGTGGTGCCATCGTGCTGGTTGGTGGTATGCCATCCAAAGTCGTAGGACTGTCCATCGTAATGCAGGGTCCAGCTGTCCGCCTGGCGATGCAGAACAATGTGTCTGGGCTCGCCGGCTTCCATATGCGTGAAGGCTTGCTGATATGCGTCAGACAGGCGCCAGCCATCGGTTGCGTCCCAGGCATCAGGCGCTTGCGTGCCATTTGCGACAGAGGTAGCCGTGGCCGGTAGCAAGCCGGCGATGGCACTGGCCAATACGCGTATGGTTGCAGGTTCAGGACTGGGGAACAGGGTATCGTGCTGGCGCTCAATCAGGCCGGTATCCAGATCGGCCGTGGCAAACGCGCTGTCCAGCATCAGGCGACGCAAAAACGCAATGTTGGTATGCACGCCGGTGCTGATAACCTGGTCCAGTGCCTGGACCATGCGCGCCAGGGCCTGTTCCCGATCATCGCCGCGGACAATGAGCTTGGCAATCATGGGATCATAAAAAGGTGAAATCTGATCCCCTTGCTGGACCCCTCCATCGACACGGACATCGTCGTTGGCAAAAGCCACATGGGCAGGGAAGCGCAAGACAGACAACGTACCGGTTGACGGTAGAAAACCCTTGTCCGGGTTTTCGGCATAAATACGTGCCTCAATGGCATGCCCGGACAGCTGCAAGTCTTCCTGACGGGCTGGCAGGGCTTGGCCGGCCGCAACCTGCAACTGCCACTGAACCAGGTCATGCCCGGTGATCAGTTCGGTCACCGGATGTTCCACCTGCAGGCGTGTATTCATTTCCATGAAATAGAACCGCCCATCGGGCTCAACGATGAACTCGACGGTGCCCGCGCCAACATAGTTGACCGCACGCGCCGCCGCGACAGCGGCTTCTCCCATGGCTTTGCGGCGCTCTGCCGTCATGCCCGGAGCCGGTGCTTCCTCGATGACTTTCTGATGGCGGCGTTGTACTGAACAATCACGTTCGAACAGATAAACGGCGTTGCCCTGCGAATCGGCAAACACCTGGATTTCTATGTGCCTTGGCTTTTGCAGATAGCGTTCCACAAGGACCTTGTCGTCGCCAAAGCTGCTGGCAGCCTCGCGCTTGCAAGAATCGAGCGACTCGATGAAATCGGCTTCCCGCTCGACAATGCGCATGCCTTTGCCCCCGCCACCTGCGCTGGCTTTGATCAGGACCGGATAGCCCATGGCGTCGGCCTGCTCTTTCAGGAAGTCGGGGTCCTGATTGTCGCCATGGTAGCCGGGCACCAGTGGTACGCCCGCCTGTTCCATCAGTGTCTTGGCGGCCGATTTGCTGCCCATTGCGCTGATGGAGTCGGCTGGCGGGCCGACAAATGTAATGCCTGCATTGGCACAGGCTTTTGCAAACTCGGCATTTTCTGCCAGAAACCCATAACCGGGATGAATGGCACCGGCACCGGTCTGGCGGGCAATGTCAATAATGGCGTCGCCGCGTAGATAACTGTCGCGGGGCTCGGAGCCGCCCAGGTACACGGCCACGTCACAGGCCTGTACATGGCGGGCATGCCTGTCGGCATCGGAATAAACGGCAACGGTGCGTATGCCCATGCGCCGTGCGGTGGCGGCTATGCGACAGGCGATTTCACCACGATTGGCAATCAGTAGCGTATCAAACACGTTGTTTCCTTTTACATGCGGAACACGCCAAACTGCGTGTCGTTGATCGGGGCGTTAAGAGCGGCTGAAAGGCTTAAGGCCAGCACACGGCGTGTATCGGCCGGGGCAATAATGCCGTCATCCCACAGGCGGGCCGTAGAGTAGTAAGGGTGTCCCTCGTGTTCGTACTGCTCGCGTATGGGGGTCTTGAACGCTTCTTCGTCTTCGGTGGACCAGCTTTCGCCGCGAGCTTCAAGACCGTCGCGGCGCACTGTTGCCAGGACACTGGCCGCCTGCTCGCCACCCATGACCGAAATGCGGGCATTGGGCCACATGAACAACATGCGGGGGCCAAACGCGCGGCCGCACATACCGTAGTTTCCTGCACCAAACGAGCCGCCGATGATGACGGTGAATTTTGGTACTGCGGCTGTGGACACGGCTGTCACCATCTTGGCGCCGTGGCGCGCAATGCCTTCGTTTTCGTAGCGACGGCCAACCATGAAGCCGGTAATATTCTGCAGGAAAACAAGAGGTATCTTGCGCTGGCAGCACAACTCGATAAAGTGCGTGCCTTTTTGCGCGGCCTCGGAAAACAGAATGCCGTTGTTGGCAATGATGCCCACAGGCATGCCGTGGATATGGGCGAAGCCGGTGACCAGCGTGGTGCCAAAGCGTGCCTTGAATTCATCAAATTCTGAGCCATCCACGATGCGGGCAATGATCTCGCGCACATCGTAGGGCTGGCGGGTGTCGGCAGGAATGATGCCATTGAGCTCGGATGGGTCGTAGGCAGGTTCAATAACGTCGCGGCGTACAAGCTGTTCGGGTTTTGGCTTGTTCAGGCGGCCGATGGCACTGCGGGTCAGCTGCAATGCATGGGCGTCGTTGTTGGCCAGGTGGTCGACCACGCCAGACAGGCGGGTGTGGACATCACCGCCGCCCAGGTCCTCGGCAGTGACTTCTTCGCCTGTGGCAGCCTTGACCAGGGGTGGGCCGCCCAAAAAGATCGTGCCCTGATCACGAACAATAAATGATTCGTCGCTCATGGCAGGCACATAAGCGCCACCAGCGGTACACGACCCCATGACAACGGCGATTTGTGGAATCCCTAATGCCGACATGTTTGCCTGGTTATAAAAAATGCGGCCAAAGTGCTCGCGATCAGGGAAAACATCGTCCTGATTGGGCAGATTGGCACCACCAGAATCCACCAGATAAATACAGGGCAGGTGATTTTCCTGGGCAATTTCCTGCGCCCGCAAATGCTTTTTGACCGTCAGGGGGTAATAGGTGCCGCCTTTGACGGTGGCATCATTGCAGACAATGACGCATTCGCGGCCCGCCACACGTCCAATACCAGTGATCAGCCCGGCACCGGGCGATTCATTGTTGTAGACATCATGTGCTGCCATGGGCGAAAGCTCAAGAAAGGGCGAGCCCGGGTCGAGCAGGCGTTCGACCCGGTCGCGGGGCAGCAGCTTGCCCCGTCCAAGATGGCGTTCGCGTGACTTGTCACTGCCGCCACGGGCAGTTTTGGCAAGTTGTTGACGCAGATCGTCGACCAGCGCCTGCATGGTATTGGCATTATCGGTAAATGCCTGAGAGCGCGGATTGATGTGGCTTTGAATGACGGGCATGATCAGTCCTGAAAAACAATTAAAGGGCTTCGATGGCCATGGCGACAGCTTCGCCACCTCCGATACACAGTGAGGCAACCCCACGCTTGCCTTGTGTCTGGTGCAAGGCATTGATCAGGGTGACAAGCAGTCGTGCGCCGGATGCGCCGATAGGGTGCCCAAGGGCCGTGGCACCGCCATAAATATTGACTTTGTCGTGAGGCAGATTCAGGTCGGCCATGGCAGCCATCGTGACGACGGCAAACGCCTCATTGATTTCGTATAAGTCGACTTGATCGGCAGACCAGCCAGATTTATCAAGCAGTTTCTGAATGGCCCCGACAGGCGCCGTGGTAAACCACTCGGGCTCTTGTGCATGCTGGCTGTGGGCGACAACGCGGGCAACCGGTGTAACACCCAGACTCTGGGCCGTGGACTGGCGCATCATGACCAGTGCGGCAGCGCCGTCGGAAATGGAAGAGGCATTGGCTGCCGTGACGGTACCGTCTTTTTTGAAGGCAGGGCGCAGGGCCGGGATTTTGTCCGGCATGGCGCGCTGCGGATTTTCGTCGGTATCGACGACCGTATCGCCCTTGCGTCCTTTGATGGTGACCGGGGTGATTTCATTGCTGAAGAGGCCGTTTTTGGTGGCAGCCAGCGCCCGGTTTAACGATTCAAGCGCGTATTCGTCCTGTTGTTCGCGGGTAAAGCGGTATTTGTCGACACACTGTTCGGCAAACACTCCCATGGCCGTACCGCGCTGGTAGGCATCTTCCAGGCCATCCAGCGCCATATGGTCATAAACGGTTGAATGACCATAACGATAGCCCTGCCGGCCGCGCAACAACAGGTAAGGTGCGTTGCTCATGCTTTCCTGACCCCCTGCCACAACGACATCGGTGCTGCCGGCCAGCAGCATGTCGTGCGCCATCATGGCGGTCTTCATGCCTGACCCGCACACTTTATGCACGGT
>DAHVSI010000068.1 GCA_027324645.1 Castellaniella sp.
TGCATTGTCCGCAGCCTGAACAGAGGGTGTCAGTGCCATGCCCAGGCACAGCCCTGCAAGAGCGCCCCACCGCCGCAGGAGACCGAGCCTGCCTGATCGCGACGCTATTTGACGAGTGGGTTTAGAAAAGCTGTTTGAAGGCACGCTCGAAACGGTTGAACTCATGACTAAAATCCAGGTTGCGCCGCAAAGAAGTCATGGCGGCGGTGATATTGACCTGATCAGCACCGGGCCGTATCCAGACCCAGACACGCCGATCACGAATATAAAACATGGAAAAGACACCAATCACCAAAAACAGGCTGCCCAGGTAGACAATCAGTTTCCCTGGACTGCGGGTAGCCTGAAATACGCTGGCCTGTACATGATCAAAGTCGGTAAGTGTTAAAAACACTGGCGCTGGATAGTCTGGCAGGGTAGCTAACGCCAGAAAGGCCACTTGCAGCCATTTGTCTGCCGCTTCAGCTTGTTCGCCAAAGTCGGGCAAAGCCGGCCTGTCAGTTCGCTCGCGCATGATGTCTCTAAGGTGCGCAAGAGTGCTTTGTACCATGGGCAAAGCAAAGTCAAACACGCGTTGTTTGTCTTGGGGGGGTACATTGGCTGTCAAGCCATCAAAACCCTGCTTGGAAAATGCTTGTGTTGCCGCCTGGGCTGCCTGAGCCAGCATGGGTTCTTGTTGCGGGTTGCTGGCACGTGTGCCGGCAAAACGCTTGGCCGCCAGGTCAACCTGCTGCGGGTCAGCCAGGGCCGCCCGCAGCTCCATGAATTCTTCAACGCTATTGTTTTCGTCCACGGGGAGGCGAATATACCGAAAGGGCTCAGCCTGGCTTGTACGTACGCCGGATAAAAATACAGGTACGCCATCCAGGGTAATGGGCAACATGTAGTTGATGAATTCTCTGGACTGTCCGTTGTCATCAATCAGACGATACCGGGCACTGGGACCAACATTGACCAGTTCGTCATCCTGGCGTCCGGCCGCGCTGCCTGTCACGGATGCTACATGGTCGGTAATTGCCGACGGCTGGGGGCTGCCCTCGTCGCCAAGCTTTTCAACGTTGATCACTCTAAGTTCGGCCAGATCCAACTCCAGGCGCTGCTTTGACGAGCCGCCCATCAGCAGTTCCGACTGTTTGCCTACGGTGCCACTGACGATAAATGAGCGGTTGCGGGATCCGGATAACGGGTAACCCTTAAGCTCCATCTTGCTACCGCCATCGTCCAGGCTGGATTGGTAAAGCGTGACACCCCGGTGATGCAAGGGTTTATTGACTTCGACCAGGTGTTCCGTTTTCTGGCCTGTTTCGTGGTCGGTCAAAATCACTTCGCTCTTGAAGTTGCTGGGCATGCCGGTAGAGTAGTAGTCAACCAGAAAGCGTTTGAGCTCGATGCTGAAGGGCAGCGGCTGTACAAAAACGCCGCTGCCATAGCTGATCAAGGCCTGGCTGCTTTCAGCGCCTTCCGGGACCATGAGATGCGCTTCAAAACTTGGATTGCGCTGTGATAGCCGTCCCGATTCGGGGATGTCGGAGATAAGTGTGTTTTCAGTGGTGGGGGTTTTGTTCAGGAACCAGCTTTGCAAGCGGATGGGTAACTCGCTATCCAGTAACCCGCCTATGCAGATCACAACGATGGCGGCGTGCGCAAAAATAAACCCCAGCCGGTTAGCACTGCCTTTCTTGGCTGCAATCATCACCGCATCGCCATCAGGACGGACGCGATAGCGATAGCCTTTTTGCCGCAGCAACGCCTGGATGCTTTCTTGTGCCTGTTCCTGGCTATTTGTGGTGCTTAGGTCAATGCGGTTGGGAAATGCCCTTAAACTGCTGCCTCTGACGTATTCCCGAAACGACCGGGCATCACGCAGGAATTTGGGTGTGTTTCTGGTCAGGCATAGACTGGTTGACGCCACCAGAAAGGCCATGACACAAAGAAACCACCAGCTGTTATAGACATGCCACAATGAAAACTTGTCGAACAGTTCGAACCAGAACGGGCCAAACCGATCCAGATAGGCATTGCTGGCTCCGTCTTGCTCAAGGATGGTACCGGTCAGGCTGGCAATGCACACAAACATGAGCAGGCTGACCGCAAACCGCATGGACCCCAGGAGTTCAAAAACGTCAGCCGCGATACGGCGTAAATAAGGGCGTGTAATCACAGAAATGGGTTAGTGAGTGTTTCAGAAACAAAAGCGCTTGCCTATGATACACAAGACTGGTCCAAATGCCCGTGTACAGACGGCATGTTTTGGGGGTTTAGGATATTTAAAATAATCAGTACTAGGTTATGCGCACGCTAGATATTAAATATTATGCATTAATTGATGCCATTGCCGAGCAGGGTTCGGTCAAAGCGGCTGCTGCATCACTCAGCCTGACACAGCCTGCCATTAGCCACCGGATGCGTGAAATGGAGCGTCGTCTTGCTGTCACGTTGTTTGAGCGGCGGGGTCATCACATTCATTTAACACCGGCTGCGCACAGATTATTGACCACGGCTCGGGAAATCATTCCCAAGCTGATGACGGCCGAACGCGATGCGGTAGCGCTGGCCAAGTCCAGTGTGCCGTCCATCAAATGGGGTGTCGATGCACACGACAGCATTACCCGTATTGTCTGCTGTAACCTGAATCTTATTCCCAGCCCCATCGATATCCGCCGTGTGACAAACGGGGAACTGACGCAATCCTTATTGGAAGGAGATAGCGATGTGGCTTTACTGAACGAGCCGCCACAGCAGCGCGGAATCATGAACAGGCTGTTGTTTACCGATACGCTGGTGGCCGTTGTGCCGGCTACCTCGCCCTTGGCGGAGCGTGATTACGTAATGCCTGATGATGTGGCGGCCCAGCCGTATATAACGTACAGCTCACGACGCCAGGCCGGGTATGAGTTTGACCTGTTTTTTCATCCGGCCGACGTATCGCCCGGCACCATTAAAATTATCGAGTCGGTGGAATTAATCCTGCAAGTCATCTCGAAAAGCCAAGAGGGCGTCACGATTCTGTCTTCTTGGGAAGCCAGCACCGTGGCACACGACAAAAGTCTTGCCATACGCCGCTTGCAAGATACAACGATTGATATTCCATGGTACTTGTCGCACCTGGAATCTTTGGCCGACGACGGTCCCTTGCGCGAGATCGAGCAAGCATTTAAAAAAATGCCCATCTTGACAAGCTGACTGCCAAGATGGGCCGGGTAGCAAGTAGCCGGATAGTTAGAACCAGCTGTCAACCAGCTCCTGGTTGTCATCAATCCATTGCTGTGCGCCTTCAGTTGGCGTGTCTGCATCGTTGACGGCACCAATCAGGCTGCCCAGCTGTTCGTCGTCCATATCCCAGTTATTCATCCAGTCGACCAGGTCGGGGTCTGTCTCGGGAAGGCTTTGTGTGCTCAGCCAGAAGATCTCTTCGGTTTCACCGTAGATTTTTTTGGGGTCTTCCAGGTATTTAAGGTCGTAACGTGAAAACGCCCAGTGGGGACTCCACAGTGTGACGACAATAGGCTCTTCTTTATTGTAGGCGTCGTCTAAAGCAGCCATCATGGCAGCGTCGGAGGAATCGAGCAGGCGCATGCCCAGGTCGTATTCTTCAATGACGTCATCCGTTACCCCCATAATAGCAGCGCCGGTTTCAATGCCGAATATAGTGGGCTCGCCCCTGTATTCAAGCGTGTCTTTGTGGTCGACCAGGTCTTCGATGCTGTCTATGTCCATGTATTCGGGTACGACCAGACCAATATTGGTGTTGTGGTACCAGGCATCTTGTAAGACGAAGTCATCCTTATAGCGGTCGTAGTGGGGTTTGCCGGTAGTGGGCAGCCACATTTCCAGCGCAATATCCAGGGAATCGTTCGCGACGCCCGAATAAACCATTTCCAGGCTCATCTCGATGAGCTTGACGTCATAGCCGCGAGCTTCCAGGAGGATTTTCCACATGTTGGCCGCTGCAATGTTTTCCGGCCAGCTGTTTGTCCCGATTTTTAGCTTGTCGTTTTCAACGGCACTGGCCGGCAGAGCGACCAGCAGGCTGAGTACCAAGCCGACGGCAACTTTAAGAATATTGTTAACTTTAAAAAATCTAAACATAAAGAATTTGGTGTGCAATTAAGAGAAGGGAAAGGCTGAATGCTGTGGACGATACGTTAACCAAGCAGGATGTCGCTATAGTGAAAGCGCGACATGCGGTGGATTTTGGTCTCGCCAATCAGAACCTGTTCTTCAAGCTTGACGCCCTCCCGGCCGTCACGATGACCAATGTACGATTCTACACACAGGGTCATGCCCGGCTGAATGATGCCATTGTAGCCAACCGTGTCCCAGTCCATATGGTGTGCGATGATTGGCCATTCCCCCGTCATGCCGCAGCCATGTACCACCGCCAGGTAACGATTCTCTCGATACCCTTCGGGAATTTTCCAGGCTTTTTCAGAGTACTCGCGAAACTCCATGCCGGGCTTCAGCAAGTCAATGTTTGTGTGGATCTCGTCATAAGCAAGTTGGTACAGCGCTTTTTGTTCGGCTGTGGGCTGTGGGCCACCGCCGGTAAAAAACGTTCTGGAAAAATCAGTGTAATAGCCATAGACACCAACCGTATCGGTATCAAAAGCCACCAGTTCACCGGGCTGTAAAACCCGCTCAGACGTTTCCTGAAACCACGGATTGGTGTTTTCACCCGATGTCAGCAAGCGTGTTTCCAGATATTCGCCGCCCGTTTCAATGACCTTCTGATGAAACAGCGACCAAAGTTTGTTCTCTGTGATGCCCGGTTCGATGGCGTCTTCCATGTAATGCATGGCTTCTTCGGTCAATTCAACAGAACGGTTGATCAAGACCAGCTCATCGATACTTTTGATGGACTTCGCGACTTCGACCGGACGGGTGGCATCGGACAGGACGTAACCGCTATCGGCCAGTGCCGTCAGCACCTCTGTGGGGGCGCCTTCTACGCCAATATGCTTGCTCTGGCCGGCGGAGCGGTTCAGGACATCTTGCACTTGGCCCAAAAATGCCTTGACGTGCTTGGGCGAATGTTCGCCGCTATGCAACGGCATGATGGAACTGGCGTATCGCACTTCGTCTAGCGTGGGCATGCCCTCGGCCAGGTGAAGGCATGACCGGTATTCAAACAGGACAACCGGTCCGTCTGCGGGGACAATGACGTAGCGAGCCGGGTTGCGCTGAGAATAAACCTGCATGTTGCGTACACCGCAGGCGTACCTAATGTTGATTGGCTCAAACAAAATGACGGCGTCCAGATTGTGGGCAACAATCTGCTCGCGCAACCTGTTCAAGCGGTATAGGGCAACCCGGTGTTCCATTGCTTCATCAATGGGTACGCCGCTCAGCACGGCGTTATCGTAAGGGGTATCGATAGTAGAAGTAGACATAAATGTTTGTGGCGTGTCGCTAAAAAAGAATTGGATGCTGGTGCTTTTTAATCTGCCAGACCGTCCGAGCGACGGTTGTTTTCAGCATCAATATGCGCCTGGGTGACGCGTCCATACACGTCTTTGGTGCGCTGGACACGACCAATCATGCCGGGTTCTTTGGCATAGCCCAGAATGGCGCACAGGCGCTGGCCTTTGGCGGGCGCCACGCGATGCATTGAGAACCGGCCTTTGAACAGTTGCAAGTCACCGGTGTTAAGCGTCAATGTTTTAACCAGGTCTCGATCGCCATTCAAAACACGTTTGACGTTGTCAAAGTTTTCATTGCCTACTTCGCGAATGCCGGGGCAATATTCAAAGTCTCCCCCTTCAGTAGGGCGTTTGGTCATCAGGCTGACAATGAATTCATTGGTATCAAAATGCCAGGGCAAGGTGGTGCTTTCGGGCATGACGTTAATGACCAGTCCTGCAATAGGATCGGCGTATTCATAAATACGCTCTTCACCCAGGCAATCAGCAATAAAATTCTGGAAAATGGGATTGCTATACAACTTATAAATGACTTTGTCGGTGCCAATAATATCTTTGGCGACAAACCCATTGGTAAAAGCCTGAAAGTGCCGCTTGGGGTGGTCTGCCGGCAGGCTGGGATCGTCAGCCGTAGCGTAAGGCGTTACCTGGTTTTCATGGTAATGCGCTTGCGGAGCCAGTTGCTCACTTTCGTACTGTAATTGCTCTTTAACCGCATCCTGAATAAAGCCGGGTAAATGCGCACAGCCATCTTCAGCTAATTGTTCTTGCAGTTTTTTGACGACTGCCGCGTAGGCTGCTGAATCGGGGTTGTCCAGGGGGTAATCCGTAAGATTAACAATCTGCGCCAGGTTTTCCACCGCTTTTTGAGTCGGCTCAACAAGGGTTGCTTCAGACACTTATTACTCCAGTTAAATTGACTAAAAACTGGTATTAAGTGTAGGGAAGCGCCTTTGATGGTTCAAATGAAAAATAAGTGGAAAAATCAACGAAAAATTTATTGATGGTTTTTAATGGCGAAACAGAAATCACACTGACGTGTTCTGGGTCGGTGCCGGGTCCACGACACCAGCGTTGCCCATACCGGCCTCAATCGGCACAAAAAGCAGATCAGTGTCGGTGAACTTGCGTCCAACAAGCTGGACACCCAGTGGCATGCCATGCCTGTCTTGCCCAAGGGGCATATTCAGGGCGGGCAGGCCGGAAATGCTTGTTAGCACAGTGCAGATTGGGTCGCCGGTTGCGGTCAGGCCCGACGGTGCCGCCCCAATGGCAGATGGCAGGATCAGGTGTTGATAGTCGTTGAGTACGGCGTTTATCTGGGCAGTAATCTGGTTGCGCTTTTCTGTAGCCGCCCAGTAATCGTGTGATGACAGCTGCAACCCATCACGGACCAGGTCTTGCAGTTCGTTGCCCAATTGGGCGAGCATGTCCGAATTGAAGGCCTGGCTCATAATGTGCGCAGCTTCGGCGCTTAACAACGTTCGTGCCAGTGCTTTGACTTCTGCAAAATCAATGGGCAGCACGACAGGCTGCACGTCCCAGCCGTGCTGGGCCAGCATTTTTGCTGCCGATTCGCACGCTGCGGTCATGTCAGCAGATACCTGTACATCATCGGGCATGGTGACAAGCCCGGCACGCCGTTTACCGGGGTAATGTTGGTCAACTGCCGGCACACTGTGTGGGTCACGCGCGTCAAACCCGCGCAATGCATGGAATGTTCGAATGAGATCAGCCGGCCGGCGAGCAAACAGACCAATGTGGTCCATGGTGTACGACAGTGGCGCGGTCACGCCATAGCGGCTTATTGTGCCAAAAGAGGGCTTAAAGCCGTAAACCCCGCAAAAACTGGCCGGCCGAATGACGGAGCCAACGGTTTGTGAGCCAATTGTCACATCGGCCATGCCTGCAGCAACTGCCGCCGCCGACCCACTGCTGGAGCCGCCGGGTGTGCATTGCAAATTGTATGGGTTGGCCGTGACGCCGGGCTTGAAGTAACAGTATTCAGTGAGCTGGGTGGTGCCCAGAAGGGTGGCGCCAGCGTCAATCAGCTTTTGCACTACCGCAGCATGGTGGGTGGCTTGAGTGCTGGTAGGAAAATGGATGCCGTTTTGCGCTGTGTAGCCTTCGATATTGAAAATGTCTTTAAGGCCTACAGTCAGACCAGTCAGATCGACGGGGCAATCCGTTGCCACAGGTGCCTGGGCCTGTGCCTGCATACGTTGGCGTTCATTGTCAGTGAATACGTGCAACCAGGCATTCACCCCCTCATCATAGCGTTCGATGCGGTCCAGACAGGCCTGTATACGGTTGGCCGATTGTTTGGTTGCATCTGTTGTAGCTTGATGATGGGACACCTTGTGACTCCTTGAAAGTTATTGGGCTGGGCAGCCGGTTACACGGCAAAATCAGTTTCACTGTCGAACGGGTAAACGGGGCGGTCCAGCTTGGAGAAGGGGAATATACTGTAATCGGAACTGGTCGCGCCGGCTGCATCGCATTCAACGACTGCCGTACT
>DAHVSI010000078.1 GCA_027324645.1 Castellaniella sp.
TACGGTAGATGTACTACACGACGGCGACCGGCTTATCGAGCTGCCCGGCACACGTATTCCTACGCGCAACACACACGGTACTGGCTGCACCCTGTCGGCCGCCCTGGCGGCCCTGTTGCCACAGGCCGACAACGTGCCTGATGCCGCACGGATGGCCAAGGCCTATCTGGTAGCAGGCATCGCCCAGGCCGATGATCTGACGATCGGGTCAGGCCATGGACCGGTTCATCACTTTCACGCTTGGTGGAAGCCGGCAGACTAAGGCAACAAACCTTGCCGGCAGGCTACAATATGTCATTCTTTTCTGTTGACACTGCTATGAACGTTACAGCGATTTCAGAAATCGAACAGGCCCGATTCAACATGGTCGAACAACAAGTGCGGCCATGGTCTGTATTCAACCCCCAGGTGTTGCAGGCGTTGCTTGATGTACCGCGCGAGCGCTTTGCCCCACCCACCCTGCAAAGCCTGGCGTTTTCCGACATCGAAATCCCGCTCATTATCAACGCTGTCGACACCCACGAGGTCATGCTCACGCCCAAGCATGAGGCCCGCCTTGCACAAGACCTGCTGCTTCAGCCAAACGACTGCGTCCTTGAAATTGGCACGGGCTCCGGCTATCAGGCCGCCCTGCTGGCCCAGCTGGCCCAGCAGGTCACCAGCGTGGAAGTCGACAGCCGTATCGCCGCATTCGGCCAGGAAAACCTGCAGCGCCACCAAATTGACAACGTACGTGTCGAGATTGGCGACGGCCATACAGGCTGGGGCAACGCCGAATACGACGCCATCCTGGTCACGGGGTCGGTGCCGGCCGTCCCGGACGCCCTGAAGTACCAGCTTGCCATTGGCGGCCGGCTTGTCGTGGTAGTCGGCCAGTCCCCCATCATGACTGTCATGCGCATCACGCGCACCAGTGCAGCCAGTTTCGAAACCGAAAACCTCTTCGATACGGTGATCCGGCCTCTGCGTGGGGTTGCAGTCTCTCAGTTTCGGTTTTAACTGGCCGTGCGTTACTGCTGCCACCTGCCCGCTGCGTTATTGCTTGCGTTTAGCCTGCTGGCTCCCGCTTATGGCCACGACCTGGCCAACGTCTGGGAGCTCGCGCTGCAGCGCGATCCAATGTATGCCTCTGCTGGCTATGCGCGCGACGCCGAGCAAGAGGCGGTACCCCAGGCGCGCGCGCAACTGCTGCCTTTTGTGACAGCCAGCGCTGGCGCTGAAGCCGACGACACACGTCGCACCCGCTCGCTCTCTGATAACCACAGCACCCAGCGTGCACTCTGGTCACTCAACCTGACTCAGCCGCTGGCTGATGTTAGTGCCTGGCGGTCACTGGAACGTGCCCGCTATGTCTCCGGTGCAGCCGACGTAGCCTACACGCTTGCCCGCCAGGATCTGATTCTGCGCGTCACACGCGCCTACTTTACTGTGCTGACCGCCCAGGATACATTACAAGCACTCAAGGCCGAAAAACGCGCCATCGAAGGCCAGCTGGAAGCCGCTACCCATAGCTTCGAGCTTGGCGCAACCACAATCACGGATGCACAAGAGGCCCAGGCGCGGCTTGATCTGCTGAGGGCCCGCGAGTTTGATGCGGTCAACGCCGTACAGGTTAGCGAAGACGCATTGGCTGCCATTATTGCTGAGCCTCCCCAAGATCTGGCCAGATTGCCGGAAGACACCACATTGCCCGCTCCCAGCCCCAGCCGGCTTGATGACTGGGTCGAACAGGCTGCCC
>DAHVSI010000086.1 GCA_027324645.1 Castellaniella sp.
TGCACAATCAGCCGGATCCGGCAGGGCAGCCGGCGTGAGCGGGCAGCGCGTCGTCATCGGCATGTCGGGCGGGGTGGATTCCTCGGTCGCGGCATGGCTGCTGAAAGAACAGGGCTACGACGTGCTTGGACTGTTCATGAAGAACTGGGAAGACGATGATGACACAGAATACTGTTCTTCCCGCCAGGATTGGCTTGATGCGGCCAGTGTTGCTGACGTGTTGGGCATTGACATCGAAGCAGTCAATTTTGCGGCCGAATACAAGGATCGCGTTTTCGCTGATTTCCTGCGTGAGTACTCTGCAGGCCGTACGCCTAACCCGGATGTGCTGTGTAACGCTGAAATCAAGTTCAAGGCATTTCTTGACCACGCCATGTCGCTGGGTGCTGACCACATAGCAACGGGTCATTATGCGCGGGTACGGGCTGTTGGTTCGTCTGGCAGCCAGTCGTGGCAACTACTGAAAGGCGTTGATCCAGCCAAGGACCAAAGCTATTTTTTGCACCGTTTAACCCAGACGCAGCTGGCCAGGACGCTTTTCCCGCTGGGTGACTTAAACAAACACGAAGTCAGGACGCTAGCTCACGAGTTGGGCTTGCCCAATGCTGCCAAAAAAGACTCAACTGGAATCTGTTTTATTGGCGAAAGGCCTTTTCGGGAGTTCCTGAATCGCTACCTGCCGTCCGATCCAGGACCGGTGTGTACGCCTGACGGGCAGCAGGTTGGTCAGCATCATGGCTTGGCTTTTTATACTCTGGGCCAACGTAAGGGCTTGGGTATAGGGGGCGTAAAAGGGCATCAGGATGCAGCGGGCAAGGCGCAGGCATGGTATGCCGCCCGCAAAGACCTCAACACCAACACACTGTACGTTGTGCAGGGCCATGATCACCCCTGGTTGCTGAGTCATGAACTCGAGGCCCAGGACGCAAGCTGGATCGCCGGTAGCGCTCCTGAGGCTGGTAACTGGCACGCCAAAACCCGGTACCGCCAGCCAGATGTCCAGTGCACGTTGCGCACCGTCTCTGACAAGTCTTTTTCATTATCATTTGATGCGCCCCAGTGGGCAGTAACGCCCGGCCAGTCAGCCGTCCTGTATGACGGCGATGTTTGTCTGGGTGGCGGCATCATCGTCTAAACCCCTTTCTTGCAGGCCCACACACACGCACATGGACATTTTCTTCATTGTCAGTCTTTTGTTACTGGGTGGCGTAGTGGGCTTTTTGGCCGGCTTGCTTGGGATAGGTGGAGGCATGGTGCTGGTGCCCTTTATGGCCATGCTTTTCCCGCGTGCAGGCATTCCAGAGGCTTGGGTGGTACACGCTGCTATTGCGACTTCCATGACCACCATTGTCTTTACGTCACTATCCAGTGTGCGGGCGCATCAGGCCAAGGGCGCCATCCGCTGGATGATTGTGGCGGCTATGGCACCCGGTATTGTGGTGGGCGGTCTGCTGTCTGGCGGAGCTGTATTTGCTTATCTGAGCGGCGTTGGCCTGTCATTGTTTTTTGCCCTGTTTGTTGGATATTCGGGATGGCGTATGCTCAGGCCAAAACCCGTGGTTGCCACGCGGACCATGCCAGGCACAATTCCAACGTTTGGTGCCGGTGCAGTAATTGGCTTCCTTTCTGGTCTCGTTGGGGCAGGCGGAGGGTTTCTGTCCGTGCCCTTTATGACCCGGGGCAACGTGCCGGTACATAATGCCGTGGCAACGTCGGCAGCGCTAGGCTTTTTTATCGCTGTGGCAAATAGTGTGGGCTATATCTATTCCGGGTTTCATTCCGTGCAAGACCAGCCGGGCATGCTGGGCTACATCTATTGGCCGGCATTATTGGTCGTCTCTGCCGTAAGCGTCCTGACCGCACCTGCTGGTGCACGCTGTGCACATACCTTGCCTGTGGCCTGGCTACGGCGCGTTTTTGGTTGCCTGCTTTTTGGTATAGCCGCCTACATGCTGGTTAAGGCGTGGCAGCAATTCTAGGTTTTTGGTATTAACCGGCGGGAGGACGCGTGTTTTCAAATGAAGGCCGCGTAACGAGCTTGTGGTACAAGCGCGCCAAATTGCTGTGTTCCTCTTGCCAGCGTATATCGGGAAAGCGCAAGTCCAGATAGGCAAGCGCACACCCTACGGCTATATCGGCCAAGCTAAGGTTAATGCCAATACAGAATGGCTGCTCGCCCAAGGTGGTGTCCATTGAGGCAAGTGCCGCCGTAATCTTGTCTTGTTGTCGCTGTACCCAAGGCTCATGGCGCCGGTCGGACGGCCGTTGTGTTGTTTCAGTGCGGATTGTTACTGCCGCGTCCAGAATGCCATCGGCGATGGCTTCCCAGCACTTGGTTGCAGCCCGTTCGCGTCCATGTTGTGGGATCAGCCGTCCAACTGGGGAGAGCGTGTCCAAATATTCAACAATGACTCTGGAATCGAATAAATACCCATGATCGTCCATGACCAGGCATGGCACTTTGCCCAAGGGGTTGTACTTTTTGACGATCGAGTCTTCCCCCCAGACATCGTCCAGAACAAGTTCGTGCTCAAGTTTTTTTTCCGCCATTACAACACGGACTTTACGCACGTATGGGCTGGTCAGGGAACCGATTAGTTTCATGGCTACCACAGTTATTAACAAGCGAAAAAAGTATAGCAGTATCCTGAGTAGGGTACGCCTAACTACTGAATTTTCATGGCAGTTGATGGTTAGATATTGTCAAAACTGTGGTTTATAAGAGAAAAAGACGCTACGAACGGGGGCGTGACATAGGGCCTGATACACGCCCGGTATCGACTTGTGAGGGTGGGGCAGATGGTAGAATGCGGGGTCAGATTTCAACGGATGTTTCATTATGCAAACCCAACCTTCGCTAAGCGAGCTTAATGCTTTATCTCCTCTTGATGGGCGCTATGCCCGTCACTGCCACGCGCTGCGGCCACTACTGTCAGAGTCTGGTTTTATGGCGCATCGTGTCGAAGTTGAAATTGCCTGGCTTAAAGGGTTGGGGTCTTTGGATCTGGTAGAGTTGCCCAGGTTTTCTGATCAGGCTAACGCATTTCTCGATGCGCTTGTCAGCGACTTTTCCGAAGCAGATGCCGCGCGCATAAAAGAAATCGAGGCGGTCACCAACCACGACGTCAAGGCCGTGGAATACTGGCTCAAAGAGCAACTGTCCGAACATCCCGAACTGGCTGCCGCTGCCGAGTTCATTCATTTTGCGTGTACATCAGAAGACATCAACAATGTGTCCCACGCCTTGATGCTTGCGCGCGCCCGTGATCAGGTCTTGCAGCCCATGCTTGAACAGATTCTGGCCTCATTACGCGGCAAGGCTGCACAGTATGCCGATCAGCCATTACTTTCGCGCACACATGGGCAGCCGGCCAGCCCTACTACAATGGGCAAGGAAATGGCCAATGTGGTTGCACGGTTGCAGCGCATCGTACACAACATGATGGCCGTCGAACCGCTAGCCAAGTTTAATGGTGCAACCGGTAATTTCAATGCCCACCTTGCTGCATACCCAGAGGTCGACTGGCCGTCATTTTCCAAGCAGGTTCTAAGCGGGCTGGGGCTGACGCAAAACCCCTGGACGATTCAGATCGAGCCACATGACTGGATGGCCGAGCTGTTCGATAGCATTGCACGCATCAATACCGTGTTGATCGATCTGAACAGGGATATTTGGGGATACATTTCCCTGGGCTTTTTCAAGCAGCGTCTTAAAGAAGGTGAGGTGGGTTCTTCCACTATGCCCCATAAGGTTAATCCTATTGATTTTGAAAATTCCGAAGGTAATCTTGGCTTGGCCAATGCGCTGCTGCGCCACCTGGCGGACAAACTGCCGGTGTCCCGCTGGCAAAGGGACCTCACCGATTCAACGGTATTACGTAACTTAGGGCCTGCATTGGGGTATTGTGTGGTGGCTTACCATTCCTGTTTGCGCGGTCTTGATAAGCTCGAACTCAATGCCTCCGCCATTGATGCAGATATTGACGCTTGTTGGGAGATCCTGGCTGAGCCGGTTCAAACTGTGATGCGTCGTTACGGATTGCCCGAGCCATACGAGCAACTAAAGGCACTGACACGCGGACGTGGCATTACTCAAGCTGCGCTGCGTGAGTTTATAGAAGGGCTGGACTTGCCAGATCAGGCGCGCCAAAGGTTACTGGAAATGACACCGCGGTCTTATATTGGGCTGGCTGCCACGCTGGCGCGTACGGCCTGATGCGCTTAGTGAAAGGACGCTATTTATGCAAACTACTACATTGACTATCAGCGGTATGACCTGCAACCATTGTGTGCAAAGTGTGACAAGTGCACTTCAGGAGTTGGCAGGGGTCGACACCGTGACTGTATCTCTCGATACCGGAAGCGCCAGCGTTACCCATTCTCCTGAAAAAGTGAATCCGCAAGCATTACGGCAAGCGGTGCAAGAGATTGGTTTTGAGGTGACCTGAGCAAGGCCAGGTGTGGCGGCCACGCCGACACACACCCCGGCGATCAGGCCATATCGGGTACAGGGCTTTGCTGTAATGCTTTGACCAGGTATGGATTCACATCGTCTTGGCGCAATAGCCAGTTGCGATAATCCATGGGTACCTGAGCAATAGGCTGGCCCTTGTGTTTTCCGAATGGCATGACAAGTGGTACGCGTGCATGCTCCGACAAGTCCCAAAGCGCTTCCCACGTTTGAGGCGCGGGACTGGCTGTATGCTTTAACAGGTAATCCAAAATCCGCAAACAATTATGCACGTCGGCAAGCGCTGAGTGCGCATCACGTAGCCACTCTCTGGCTTGTGTGCGATACGTGTGATAGAGCACTGCCGATTGGCTATAGCTGTCCAGGCCGGGCAACAGATAGCGGCTTAATGCTAACGTGCAGATACGTTTGACGTCTGGCTTGCCAGCAACCTGCCAGTCATAATCCACATTGTGGCCAATCAGATAGCTAGTGTGATCTGGCAAAGAGAATGTCGCGCTGGGGGCGCACTCTGCCAGCTCTTCATCGTAAATATGGTGGGTAGCCAACGCACCCAATGTAATTGGCTGCGTGGGCCGATAACGCTGCTCGAAGCGTTCCAGGACGGTCAGATGATTTGGCGTATCAAGCCTGAGCCAGGCTGCCTCAATAATTTCGGGTTCAGTACACCCGGTTGTCTCGGTATCGAAAACCAGAGCGTGGCCATCTTCGTCAGGAAATAAAGAAAGCGTCATGGTTAACCGCATCCAATGCTGGTGATGACACCATCGTCATCAAGACGAAGATTGATTCGCTCCGGGTTGTATTCCATCGTAATGACGTCGTCAGGCCGTAGAGTGCGCACCTGTTTGGATCCAGTGGCTTCTTTGACCTGCGATTCCAGCTCGCTGCTGCCAGACTCGCCGACAAATTGCTGGGCAGGATCGGCATCGCATCGGTGCTCGCTGTCGCCGGTCATGGCGGAATCAGAAGGGCTACCGTCCATTGCTGTGTTTGACGCTTGGGTGGCTGTCGTGTCATCACGCTCTGTTTGTGATGAGGTGTCAGCAGCAGACTCATCCAGATCGACTGGGGTCGAGCAGGCGGCCAGGGTGGCCGTCAGAAATAGGCTGATCAGCAAAAGAGGTCTGTTCATGTGATATCCGTTAGGGTCAGCATAAAAGAGAAAGGGCGGCGGCGCTTGCTCGCCCCTGCCGCCCTTGAAAGGAACATCGTACCCGATGATCCAGTGCGATGCATGCAAATTAGTCAAGCATCTTTGTTACTCGTTGCTCGAGCTCAGGGTCTTGCTGAAGTGCCTGATTGATGCCATTGAATTCACCTACGCTCAGACCTTCATCTTCGACTGCGCCGACCATTTTTTCGTCGGCTTCACGAAAGATTTGTTCGCGTTCTTCTTGATCGCTGGTGGATTCAATCTTAGGCGTATATTCTTGTGAGATAACAGCCACCTTCTGTGAGGCGCTGATGAATTTTTCCAGCTGGCCATCGCTATATGATTCGGCAGGGGCCGCATCTGCGGGTGGCTGCGTCTGCGCGGCATCCTGCTGAGCAATCGCGGTTCCTGCTGACAGCCCGGCAGCAAGTAAGGCGGCCGACAGGATACTGAGTACGCGTTTTTGCATGAAAACTCCTTGGATAAATGTGTGTGTCTTCCCATGATGCCGATATATGCGGCAACTTCAAGGGCAATCTATTTTTTGATCAAACATAGTGTATCAAAACACTACAGCTGTATCGAAGTTTTGGGTAGCCCATCCTTTTCCAGTATCACATTGTTACGTATTTTCAGCTTGAATCTGCAAATGTCCCCGCCGGATTATGCGGGCCCGGAGGTGGTCATAGGCCAGGTTAAAGAGGAAGGAATAGGGCAGAAAAAACAGAATAAGTCCGATGTCGATGACAAACGCTCTGATTAACGAGGCGTCGATCCACCAGGCGATAAAGGGCACGGCCAAAACAATTAAACCCAGCTCGAAGACGCACGCATGGAGAATTCGAATAGCGACATTACGTTCGAACTGCAGCCGTTTTTGCAGCTGGTCAAAAACCCAGTTGAAAAACATGTTCCAAGCAATGGCGATAAACGAGATGATGGCTGACAGGACACCCATGTCCATCAGGGATTCACCCGTCAGCCAGGAGGCCAGAGGGGTGGCAATGCCAATTGCAAGAATCTCGAATAGCACACCATGAAAAATGCGCTCACGCAGTGTACGATCGTACAAGTTGGGACTAACTGTATTCATAAACTTAAAGCGGCCAGGTACATACCATGAAACTGCGGATATTGTCTGATTTGCATATTGAATTTCATCCGTTCGTTATACCGCCACTGGCCGATGATGCACAAACTGTGCTGATTCTGGCCGGAGACATTGGTGTCATCCGCCGACACGAGGAACTGGCACAGTTTTTGAAGCAGGCTGCGGCGCAGTTTTTTGCCGTTGTCTATGTGCTGGGTAACCATGAATACTATGCTGGTCTATGGCTTCAGGCATTGGACACGCTTGGAAGCTGGAATTTGCCAGACAATGTTCATGTCCTGGAACGGGAAGCGGTAGCCATTAATGGGGTGCTGTTTGCTGGAACGACGCTGTGGTCGGATTTTGAAAAGGCGGATCCGGCGGCCATGCAGGCAGCCAACGCCATGAACGATTATCATTATATTCGCACTACCGATTTTCAGGCAGATGAGCCGCGCGCATTACATCCCAAAGACGTGCTGCATGACCACTACCGGTCGCTGGAATGGCTTGATCAGACCTTATCTGCCCATGCCGGCAGCCAGCCAGTGGTGGTTGTGACTCATCATGGCATTTCAAACCGGTCCATCCACCACACGTTTCAAGATAACCCGCTTAACGGGGCGTTTTTGAGCGCCTGCGATTGGCTGTTTGAAAAACACAAGCCTGAGCTTGCCATTCACGGTCATGTGCACAACAGCTTTGATTACCGTTTGGGCAACAAGGGGACACGCGTTATCGTTAACCCACGCGGTTACACAAAAAGGGACGATACTCAGGAAAATCCATTGTTTGATCCCTGCTTATCCGTAGACCTGGCTTGAAAAAGGAAACGATCATGGTTGATAAAGTCACCCGCACTGATCTTGGGCATCCCGACCCTCGTTTTGAAGGTCCCGCTGAAACGGGCATTGAACGCGCCCAGAAGGTGCTCATGTTCTGGACTAAGGTTGGGCCCGATGGATGGTTTGCCAGGAATGATCAAACAGACCGGCTCTTTCGCGACCAGTTTATCGACTTGCACTTTGCTGCTGCCCGCGGTCAATGCATGCATTGGCTTGACGATGCCCAAGCGGGTTTGGCACTGATTCTTCTGCTTGATCAGTTTCCACGCAACGTGTTCCGTGACACTGCCCATATGTTTGCGACCGACCCATTGGCGCGTACCGTTGCCGACCGTTTCATAGAGCGTGGGCATATGGACAACCTGGACGTAGCCTTACGGTTATTTGTTTGCCTGCCTTTTTCACATTCGGAAAGCATGCACGATCAGGACCGGGCGATTGCGCTGCATGAAACGTATATTCAGGGCGACATGTATTGGCCGCGCCACCATCGGCAGATCATCAAACAGTTTGGCCGGTTCCCACACCGAAACGCAAGCCTGGGCCGGCACACAACGCCGGAAGAACAAGAGTTCATGGAGCAGGGCGGCTTTCAGGGCTAATAGCCGGTCAGTATCGTAGCCAGCCGGCAGCAATGGGCACTGCCAGTACACGCCTATACAGCCTGATGCATCCAGTAGTTGCGGGTTGGCCCCACCGTTTCCAGAGCGGTGTTAGCAAACCATAGGCAAGAAAAGCCGTCGCAATAGCACCTGCCATATCAAGTGGGTAGTGGACACCAACAAAAATACGCGACCAGGCGACCACCATCCCTACAATGATCAGAGTGATTCCGGTGCCGATACGTTTTGGTCGTAGCGTGCATAAGGCGACGCACATGAAAATGGTCAGGTGGTTGCTTGGAAAAGAAGGTGTTGGTGCGTGCGCGAGGTAGGTATGACCAAGCCCGACGACAAACGGCCGGTCAATGGGCATGACAAGACCAAGCGCGTGGTTGATGCCTAGCGCTATGGCCGTTGTGACCAGTGCCCTGAGAGCTGCGCTACGATGGGACCCGTACCCCCACAGCCACATGGCTGTCAACAAAAAAGGAATGATCAGAATTACGCGCTTGGCAATTAGACGTCCCAGATCAATAGCCCATAATGGCGTGTCTGGATCGGCATTGAGGGCAAGGAAGAAAGCTTGGTTGAATGATTCCATGTCGGGGTGCGAGTGGTGCGGCTGGATGTGCTGCTGGCTATGAGCCAGTCAGTTTCGGTGTTGTGATGTCTTCTCCATCAAACACGTAGGTGTCAATTCTATCTGGGTTCTCTGCGTTGGGGGTTTGTAACGTGAATTCCTGTTTATCGGCAGTAACACGAATTTGTTCTGAGCATGAGCCAAATTCCGGGCTGATATCGTAGCCATTTTGGTCAAGCAAAACCCATTTATAGCTAACAGGGCAGTTGGAGCTGCCCGTATTGATCGCTATAAGAGCCACATCATAATCCGGAGTGCTGAACGCGTAGGGGATGTTCAGCAACCCTTTGATGGCAGGTTGTGTCTCTTGTCCATTTAGAAGCAGCAGGGATTCGTACACATAATCACTTTGGGAGACCTTCAGGTCGCCGTAGGGTGTATTAAGGTGCAGTCGCGAGGGCAGCGCTGGCCAGGTGTCGGGCTTGGTCTCGGCAAGACTGACGGGAGCAACGCTGGCAAGGAGCAGAGACAATACAAAGATGAGGTGCATGCTTCAGACTTGAACGATAAAGAGGTTGTTCCAGCCAAGGGATATAAGGGGCATAAGTAAAAATACATTTCATTTGGTATCTTGGCAAGTCCCTTGACTATTCATGTCGTAAGCGCCAGCCACACGATCGCCACAAGCATCAGCACAAGATAAACGACCACGCCAGTCAGAATGCTGTGAACAAGCCGTTTGCCAAACTTATGGAGCGTGCCATTATGAGTGGTGTGGCGTCTTGGCGACCACCACCAGACAAGCAAAGCACTGATTAGCGATAAAAGAATAAAGGCTGGTTTCATGAGAGGTCTGGTCTGGCTTGTGTAGGGCGATGTGATGAGGTTTCGGGTACCATGCTATGGCTTGATTAACGGAACAAATGGATACCGGCCAAGATCG
>DAHVSI010000088.1 GCA_027324645.1 Castellaniella sp.
CAGCCGCGACAAGGTCGGTGACCTGATGACGGTCGCCATGACGCCGGAAGACGCCACCAAATGGTTTGGCATGGCGCCGCCCGATCTGTCGGTGATTGCGCGTGCCAAAAATGAAAACTTCGGCCCCTCGGGCGTGGACTACATTTATTCCTACTTGCGCGGCTATTACCGGGACACGACCTCGAAAACCGGCTGGAACAACGTCGTCTTCCCGAACGTCGGCATGCCTAATGTTCTGTGGGAACGTGAAGGCCCGGGCTCCTATACGCTCATCAACACCCATAAGGTCGAAGACGAAGACGGCACTTCGAAATGGGTCCGTACCACGACCGTGTATGATGAGTCGGGCTATATGGAGAAAAAAGAAGAGGATCTCAAGGACTATCGTGGAGACCCCAACAAGGTCGATCACTTTGACCCTTCGGACGCCTCCGCCTTCCATGCCTTCGAAAACGACGTGGCCGATCTGAGCAACTTCCTCGGATGGATGGCCGAACCCGCCCAGCTTGAACGCAAGCAAATCGGGGTTTGGGTCATGTTGTTCCTGTTCCTCTTCCTGTTTGTGGCCATCCGCATGAACGCCACCTACTGGAAAAATGTCCGCTAGGGCCGGCTTTTTATAGTCTTTTTTGTATTGGATACCACGACATGATGGTGCTTTATTCCGGGACAACCTGCCCTTTTTCTCAACGGTGCCGCTTTGTGCTGTTCGAAAAAGGAATGGATTTTGAAATCCGCGATATTGACTTGTACAACAAGCCGGAAGATATCGCGGTGATGAATCCTTACGCCCAGGTCCCGATTCTGGCCGAACGGGATCTGATTCTGTATGAATCCAACATCATCAATGAATATATTGATGAGCGTTTCCCGCATCCGCAGCTCATGCCTGCCGATCCGGTTATGCGGGCCCGCACGCGCCTGTTCCTCTTCAACTTCGAAAAGGAACTCTTCTCGCACGTACGCGCTCTTGAAGACAGGACCCAGTCCGCAGGACAAGAACTCGATGTCGCACGTCGCAACATTCGTGATCGCCTGGCGCAGCTGGCACCCATCCTGGTCAAGAACAAATACATGCTGGGCGACGAGTTCTCCATGCTCGACGTCGCGCTGGCACCGCTGTTGTGGCGCCTGGATCATTACGAGATCGAGCTACCCAAAAGCGCTGCACCCATTCAGAAATACGGCGAACGCGTTTTCTCGCGCCCTGCCTACATCGAAGCGTTGACCCCATCAGAAAAGGTCATGCGCCGCTAAGCTATACGCTGCCTATGCAAGAGACTCCTACCAAACCTTATCTGATTCGCGCATTGCACGACTGGTGTACCGATAACGGCTATTCGCCGCATATCGTTGTTACCGTTGACGATAATACAGTGGTACCTGCCGCCCATATTCAAGATGGGCAAATCACTCTGAACGTGGCCATGCTGGCCACCAACAACCTGGTGATTGGCAACGAATACATCGAATTCGAGGCCCGCTTCAGCGGCGTAGTTGAACACATTGTGGTGCCTGTGCCTGCCGTATCCGCTATTTACGCCCGCGAGACCGGCGCCGGCATGGGCTTTGAAGTGTCCGACTCTCATCCCTACCCGGGTGTGGGCGACGACACCGATACGCCCGCGGCCGACGCAGGCACCCCAGCGCCTGATGAAAAGCCCGATACACCTTCACGGCCACAGCTTAAAATCATCAAGTAAGGTGCAGCAGGCATTTCCGGCGGGGCACTAGCCACAGCGCCCAAAAAACGCTAGAATGCACGATTCAGGTTTACAGCCGGCTTAGCTCAGCTGGTAGAGCAGCGCACTTGTAATGCGAAGGTCGGGGGTTCGACTCCTCTAGCCGGCACCAAAAATTGGCGGTACATACTCAAGACATGATCTACATGTATGTACGGCACAGCACCGCAAAACAGGGTCACCAAAAACGGTGGCCCTTTTTGTTGGCATCAAGCCATGTGATACCTTAGGCAAAATCAGCCACCACCTTCAGGATTCACACATGAACGATGTTGACCTAAAAACCGTTTTTGCCCCCACCGGCACGATGCGGGCTGCCATCAATGTGGGCAATCCCATACTGGCACATCGCAACGACAAAGGCGAGCCTGGCGGCGTCTCGGTCGATATGGCCCATGCACTGGCAAGGCAGCTGGATGTCAGCATCGAATTCATCGTGTTTGAAAGCGCAGGACAGTCAGTCGAGTGTGTCAGTAACAACGAGGCGGACATAGGCTTTTTTGCCGTAGATCCCCGACGTGCCGAGGCGCTGCATTTCACTGAACCTTATGTGCTCATCGAAGGCGCGTATCTGGTGCGAGACGAGTCGTTCATTCACACGCTGGACGAGGTTGACCAGTCGGGCATCCAAATCGCCGTGGGCAAAGGCAGCGCCTACGATTTATACCTGACACGCACACTGGAACAGGCCACGATTGTGCGGGCACCCACCTCACCGGCAGTCGTCGACCTGTTTCTGGATCAGGACCTGGATGTGGCTGCTGGCGTCAAGCAACAATTGCAGGCCGATGCCAAGGGCCGGCCAGGATTGCGCATGTTGCCTGGTCACTTTATGGTTATCCGGCAGGCAATGGGGCTACCCCGGTCCCGCTCCGCGCAGGCTGCAAGTTATTTGTCTGCGTTTGTCGAACAGCAAAAGGCGAGTGGGTTTGTCGCTGATGCGCTGCGCCGCCACGGTATCCAGGGCGCACGCGTTGCGCCTGCTGTCTCACGATAGCCGTTGACCGAAATAGAACGATCGTTCTATGATCAGTTCAAGCAACACAATATAAAAATACGCAATAAGTGCTTGTTTCTGACACCACCACGAGGAGACCATGGCA
>DAHVSI010000096.1 GCA_027324645.1 Castellaniella sp.
ACAAGAAACAATCCCGCTTGCGTCGTGCCACAGCGACTCGCCGCAAGATTGCCGAGCGGCGCATGCACCGGCTATCGGTGTTCCGCTCCAATCAGCACATTTACGCAAGCATTATTTCGCCGGAAGGCAACCGCGTGCTCGTTAGCGCTTCTACGCTCGAGCCCGAGGTCCGCAAAACACTGGTCGACCAGGGTGAGCGTGCCAGCCACGTGGCTGCCGCCAACCTCATTGGCAAGCGCGTAGCCGAAAAGGCGCGCGAAGCGGGCATCGAAACGGTCGCATTCGACCGTTCGGGCTTCCGTTATCATGGCCGTGTCAAGGCATTGGCCAACGCCGCGCGTGAAGCCGGCTTGAAGTTCTAAGGAATTGTCAAATGGCTAGAGCACAAAGCAGACACGCAGCCGATGACCGCGATGACGGCATGCGTGAAAAAATGATCGGCGTCAACCGCGTCAGCAAAGTTGTCAAAGGTGGTCGCACCATGAGCTTTGCGGCATTAAGCGTTGTTGGCGACGGTGACGGTCGTATCGGCATGGGCAAAGGCAAGGCTCGCGAAGTCCCCGTGGCAGTTCAGAAAGCCATGGAGCAGGCGCGCCGCGGTTTGTTCCAGGTGCCCCTGAAAGACGGGACGCTGCATCATGCAGTGGTGGGTCAGCACGGCGCGTCACGCGTCCTGATCTCGCCAGCCTCAGAAGGTACCGGTGTGATTGCCGGTGGCCCCATGCGTGCCATTTTCGAAGTCATGGGCGTGCGTAACGTCGTTGCCAAGAGTCTGGGTTCCAGCAACCCGTACAACTTGGTACGTGCCACGCTTAACGGTCTGCGCTCCTGCTCCACACCTTCCGAGGTGGCGGCCAAGCGGGGCAAGACGATCGAAGAAATCACGGGGTAAAGCATGGCTCAGAATCAAATTAAAGTCACCCTCGTGCGGTCTGTTATTGGCACCAAAAAGTCTCACCGGGCAACTGTCCGCGGTCTGGGGCTGCGGGGTCTCAATAGCAGCCGCGTACTGGTCGATACCCCTGAAGTCCGGGGCATGATCCGTAAAGTGGACTACCTCGTCACGGTATCGGAAGCCTGAAGGAATCGGCATGGATTACACACAACTCAATACACTGCAGCCCGCTGACGGATCACGTCCCGCACGCAAACGCGTCGGTCGTGGTGAAGGCTCCGGGTTTGGCAAAACATCGGGACGCGGCCACAAAGGTCTCAAGGCACGCACTGGTGGCAAGGTGGCTGCTGGGTTTGAAGGCGGGCAAATGCCTTTGCATCGTCGCCTTCCCAAGCGCGGCTTTACTTCCATGACTCGCCACCTGAACGCCGAAGTGCGTCTTGGCGATCTCGACCGCCTGTCAGCCGAAGAAGTCGATGTCCAGGTGCTCAAGCAGGCTGGTGTGGTCGGTCATAACGTGCGCTCCGTCAAAGTCATCAAATCCGGCGAAATCAATCGCAAGGTAACGTTGCGCGGCATCAATGCTTCCGCGGGAGCACGGGCAGCCATCGAAGCCGCGGGCGGTTCGCTGGCCTGACGTAAGGGAAGATTGTGGCAAAAGCTCAGGCACAGGCCAAATCCGGACCACGCTACGGCGATCTGCGTCGTCGGGTGACGTTTCTCATCCTCGCGCTGGTTGTTTTCCGGCTGGGTACCCATGTGCCCGTTCCCGGTATCAACCCCGATGCACTGTCCGATCTGTTCCAGCAAAACCAGGGTGGCATACTGGGGCTGTTCAACATGTTCTCCGGTGGAGCGCTAGAACGGTTTTCGGTACTGGCCCTGGGTATCATGCCCTACATTTCTGCTGCCATTATCATGCAGCTGATGTCAGTAGTAGTGCCCACGCTTGAAGCCATCAAAAAAGAGGGCCAGGCGGGGCAACGCAAGATTACCCAGTACACCCGGTACGGCACCGTATTTCTGGCGCTGTTTCAGGCAGTCGGTATTTCCATGGCGCTCGAGTCACAGCCCGAGCTGGTCATTGATCCGGGTCTTGTGTTCCGGTTTACCACCATCGTGACGCTGGTGACAGGCACGATGTTCCTGATGTGGCTGGGCGAGCAAATCACCGAGCGCGGGATAGGCAACGGTATTTCCATCATCATTTTCGGTGGGATCGTGGCCGGATTGCCCAGCGCCATGGGCGGTATGCTCGACCTGGTACGGACTGATTCCATGTCCATCCTGTCGGCGCTGTTTATCCTGGCACTGGTGGTGGCAGTCACGTACTTTGTCGTATTTGTCGAACGCGGCCAGCGCCGTGTCACCGTCAACTACGCCAAGCGTCAGGTGGGCAACAAGCTGTATGGTGGTCAAAGTTCGCACCTGCCACTGAAGTTGAACATGGCCGGGGTTATTCCGCCCATCTTTGCGTCGTCCATCATTTTGCTGCCGGCAACACTCAGCAGCTGGTTTTCCACCAGCTCCAGCATGAGCTGGCTGGGCGACCTAACCGCAGCATTGCAGCCGCATCAGCCTCTGTATGTCACGCTGTTTTCGGTCATGATCATCTTCTTCTGTTTCTTCTATACGGCGTTGGTGTTCAACAGCCGCGAAACAGCAGATAACCTGAAAAAAAGCGGTGCGTTTGTACCGGGCATTCGCCCCGGTCCGCAAACAGCGCGTTACATCGATCGCATTCTTATGCGCCTGACCCTGGCCGGCTCGCTTTACATCACGCTGGTGTGCCTGCTGCCCGAGTTCATGCAGATGCGTTGGAACGTACCGTTTTATTTCGGTGGCACGTCGCTGCTGATTATTGTGGTGGTCGCAATGGATTTCATGGCGCAAACGCAAGCTTACATGGTGTCCCACCAGTACGATTCGCTGCTGCGCAAATCCAGCTTTAAGGGTGCGGGTCTGCCAATGCGATAGACACGACGATCATCATATTTAGTGTTCCGCACCTCGCAGGCGGTCCACCATACAAGAAAATTTGGAGTAAACCATGAAGGTAATGGCATCGGTAAAACGGATTTGCCGCAACTGCAAAATCATCAAACGTCACGGGGTTGTGCGCGTTATCTGCACCGACCCACGTCATAAGCAGCGTCAGGGCTGACCGGCCACTTACGCAACTGATTTAAACAAGGAAAAGTCATGGCCCGTATTGCAGGCATCAACATTCCGCCGCATCAGCACGCCGAAATCGGACTGACCTCTATTTTCGGGATCGGACGCACAACGGCCCGCAAAATCTGCGAAGCTGCCGGCGTCGAGGGATCAAAGAAAATCAAGGATCTGACGGACGGCGAACTCGAACGTATCCGTGAGCACATCAATGTGCTTACAGTCGAAGGCGACCTGCGTCGCGAAGTACAACTGTCGATCAAACGTCTGGTCGACCTGGGAACCTACCGGGGTATGCGTCACCGTCGCGGACTGCCGGTGCACGGTCAGCGTACCCGCACTAACGCGCGCACTCGCAAGGGGCCGCGTCGTGCAGTGGCTTCCCTTAAGAAATAACCGAGGACTGACAGATGGCGAAAGCATCGACAGGCGCATCGCGCGCCCGCAAACGCATCAGAAAAAGCGTATCGGACGGTATTGCACACGTCCATGCGTCTTTCAACAACACGATCATCACGATCACCGACCGTCAGGGCAACGCACTGGCCTGGGCCACTGCTGGCGCCGCCGGCTTCAAGGGCTCGCGCAAATCCACACCCTTTGCCGCCCAGGTTGCAGCCGAGCAGGCTGGTCGTACAGCCCAGGAATTTGGCATTAAAACGCTTGAAGTCCGCATCAAGGGGCCCGGCCCAGGTCGTGAGTCGTCTGTGCGGGCACTTAACGCACTGGGCATCCGTATCACCAGTATCGCTGATATCACGCCGCTGCCGCACAATGGCTGCCGCCCGCCCAAGCGTCGTCGAATCTAAGGGGAAGAACGTTGGCTCGTTATATTGGACCTAAATGCAAGCTCTCACGTCGTGAGGGTACCGACTTGTTTCTCAAGAGCGCACGCCGCTCGCTGGACTCCAAGTGCAGGCTTGACTCCCGTCCCGGGCAGCATGGCCGCACGTCCGGTTCACGCACCTCAGACTACGGCCTTCAGCTGCGCGAAAAGCAAAAGCTCAAGCGTATGTACGGTGTGCTCGAAAAGCAGTTCCGTCGCTATTTCAAAGAATCAGAGCGTCGCCGCGGTAACACCGGCGCCATCCTGATCGAACTGCTTGAATGCCGTCTGGATAATGTGGTGTATCGCATGGGCTTTGGCTCCACGCGCGCCGAAGCACGCCAGATCGTCACGCACCGTGCCATCGAGGTCAACGGCGTCACGGCCGATATCGCGTCCATGGCAGTCAAGCCTGGCGACGTGGTGTCCGTACGCGAAAAGGCTCGCAAACAAATCCGCATCAAGGAAGCCCTTGAGCTGGCAACCGAAATCGGCTTGCCGCAGTGGGTGGAAGTTGATGCCGACAAGCTGTCAGGCGTATTCAAGCAGGCTCCTGACCGCACTGACGTCGCACAAGACGTTAACGAATCCATGATTGTGGAACTGTATTCACGTTAATCAGCCTGCTAGTGACATGGCCGGGCTTAACGCACGCCAGCCAGTTACCAGTTCAATGCACGAGCACCCATCCTCAGGGTGCTTGTGCATTTGCCGCCGGGGCACCGGCCCATCCGTCAGCCTTATCGGTGTAACGAGCCGAGGGTATTGAAAAGGAAATCACATGTCATCACAAGGTTTTTTGAAGCCTCGCGCCATTGAAGTCGAACCGGTCGCGGATCATCACGCCCGGGTCATTATGGAGCCCTTCGAGCGCGGTTTTGGTCATACGCTGGGCAACGCTTTGCGTCGCATTCTGCTGTCCTCCATGACCGGCTATGCGCCCACTGAAGTACAGATGACCGGCGTGGTGCACGAGTACTCCACCATCGAAGGGGTGCGTGAGGACGTAGTCGACATTCTGCTGAACCTGAAAGGCGTTGTCTTTCGTCTGCATAATCGTGAAGAAGTCACCCTGACCCTGACTAAAAAAGGGGAAGGCGTGGTCAAGGCCAGCGATATCGAGCTGCCGCACGACGTTGAAATCATCAACCCCGACCACGTGATCGCCAATCTTACCGAAGCCGGCGAGATTGAAATGCAGATCAAGGTCGAACAGGGCCGTGGCTACGTTCCTGGAAACGTTCGGGCTCTGACCGAAGATCGCGCCCACACCATTGGCCGGATCGTGCTGGATGCTTCTTACAGCCCCATCAAGCGTGTCAGCTACAAAGTTGACAGCGCACGGGTCGAGCAGCGCACAGATTTGGACAAGCTGATTCTTGATGTACAGACCAACGGTGTGATCGCGCCGGAAGAGGCCGTACGTCAGGCAGCCCGTATCCTCATGGATCAAATCTCAGTCTTTGCGTCGCTGGAAGGCGCGGGTGAAACATATGACGCACCCGTGACCACCACAGGTGGTGCCCCCAGCGCTGCCGCGCCGCAAATTGATCCCGTACTGCTGCGTCCGGTCGACGATCTCGAACTGACTGTTCGCTCGGCAAACTGCCTGAAAGCAGAAAACATCTACTATATTGGTGACCTGATCCAGCGCACTGAAAATGAGCTGCTCAAGACACCTAACCTGGGGCGCAAGTCCCTCAACGAGATCAAGGAAGTGCTGGCCGCACGCGGCCTGACCTTGGGCATGAAGCTGGACAACTGGCCGCCTCTGGGTCTGGAGCGCCCCTGATCCCAAGCAATTTAGCGTCAGCGGTACCTTTTGGGGCCGCTGACCTATTATCCGGCCCGCAGCAAGGCTGATAGAAGAAGCCGGACAACTGGCAGCGATGCCGTTTTAAATCAAGATTCACTTATCTAACAGGAATGACTCATGCGTCACCGTCACGGACTACGTAAACTAAACCGCACCAGCGCCCATCGCACCGCCATGTTCCGCAACATGTCGGTATCGCTGATTACTCACGAAGCTATCAAAACAACGCTGCCAAAAGCCAAAGAGCTGCGTCGCGTTATTGAGCCGCTGATCACGCTGGCCAAAGAGCCCACGGTGGCCAACCGCCGCCTGGCGTTTGCCCGCCTGCGTGACCGTGCTGCTGTCACCAAGCTGTTCAACGAAATCGGCCCGCGTTACCAGTCCCGTCCCGGCGGCTACACCCGTGTGCTTAAAATGGGCTTTCGCGATGGCGACAATGCCCCCATGGCATTCATGGAGCTGGTTGATCGCCCTGAGCCCGAGGAAGATGCCGACGCATAAGCGCCGAGTATCAGGGTACTCATCAAGATCTAACGGGCCTGCGCGGCCCGTTTTTTTTGGTCCTGCGCAATTCGCATTTTGATTTGATTCATCACCGTTAACAGGAGACAACTATGGCACAGAACACGACACCGGGAATACCCGTTCATCGCAGCTCCGGTAGCGTGGAGCTTAGCTTTACCAATGGCTGGCCCAAAGCCGACCAGACCATACTGATCCACAGCACAGCGCCCGATATGCAGTTGGCCAAGCGCATTGCGCACATCCTGGTTGAAGAAGGTTTGGCTGCCTGTGTGAACCTTGGCGCAGAATCCTTGTCCATGTATATGTGGCAAGGCGTGCTCGAGGGGGCAACCGAGGTCGCCATGACGATCAAGACGCGTGCATTTCGCATGCAGGAAATAACCGAACGTCTGGCAGAACTTCATCCCTACGAGGTGCCCGAGCTTCTCATCCAGGCGCTGGACGGTGGGTCCCGCGCCTATCTTGAATGGCTGGCCGAACAAACCCAGCCCAATAAAGGCACTAAGGAATAACTTGATGTTCGATTGTGGTACCCAGGCTGTCAGACGTTTATCCATATGGCACGCCTGGCGGCTGGTTTGTATGGCGCTGGTTGCCGTTCTTGGTCTGTTCTTGTTCAGTCCGACGGCAACAGCACAGGATGAATTTCTGGATCCGCAAGAAGCGTTTGTGTTCAGTGCGGCGATGTCTGGTGACAACCAGGTCGATATTCATTTCCAGGTGGCGCCCGATTACTATATGTACCGCGATCGGCTGGAGCTGACGCTTGAACCTGAGGACCATGCCGATCTGCTTGGCGAGCCGGTGCTGCCCCCTGGCCTGGTGGTATACGACCCAACGTTCGACGAAGACATGGAGGTCTATTATGGGCAATACACCATTGAGGTGCCCATTGAGTCAGGAGCGGACACGCCTCTCACGCTAACGCTTGTTAGTCAGGGCTGTGCCGACGCCGGCTTATGTTATCCCCCTGAAGAGCACGAATTAACTCTTGAGCCCACCGACGCCGGCTATGTGCTGACGGGCGAAGGCGTCGTGGACTCGGTTCCAGCCCTTGGAGAATCGACCACCCCTGAACAGATGGCCGGTGAGGACACGCCAGAGGCTGAAGACGCTGTCTCTGACAGCAGTGCAGCCAGCACTGCCAGTGACCAGGCCAGCGGTAGCCTGCGTAGTGCCATGCAACTGGGCGATACAGGGCTGGCCTCGTGGCTGAGCACAGCAGGCTGGGGGCAAATTGCTGCCTTGTCATTCATTCTGGGCTTGCTGCTGGCGTTCACGCCTTGCGTCCTGCCCATGGTGCCCATTTTGCTTGCCATTCTGGCAGGCGACCGGGCCGGCGAAGAAAAGCTGTCGCGGTGGCGTGGGCTTAGTCTGGCCGCGGTGTTCGTCCTGGGCATGTCGCTGGTGTACACCGTGCTTGGGGTGGCCGCAGGGTTGGTAGGCGGTAGCCTGGCGGCATGGCTGCAAACGCCCTGGGTACTGTCCCTGTTTGCCATACTGCTGGCCTTGTTCGCCCTGGCCATGTTCGACGTCTATTCCCTGCAGGTGCCGGCGGGCTTGCAAAACCGGCTCAACAACCGGCTTAATCGCATTCCGGGCGGCAAGCACAGCGGTGTCTTCCTTATGGGGATGATTTCGGCCCTCATTGTGGGGCCTTGTGTGGCAGCGCCGCTGGCCGGCGTGCTGCTGTTCATCTCTCAAACAGGCGATGTGGTGCTTGGCGGTTCCGCCTTGTTTGCCATGGCTTGGGGCGAAGGCATGTTGCTGTTGCTGGTCGGCGCTTCATCCGGCTTGCTCATGCCGCGGGCAGGTGCCTGGATGGAGGGCGTCAAACAGTTTTTTGGAGTGATGCTGTTGGCTACGGCCTGGTGGATGGTGGCGCCGGTGTTGCCGGTCTGGCTGGGCATGTTGGGATGGGCCTTCCTGGCGCTGATCAGTGCCGGCTTTCTGGCAGGTATCGGCAGAGCAGGGGCCTCTGGTCGTGCACTGACCCGCGTTACAGGCCTGGCACTGGCCGTGGTCTTGGCTTTGTGGGCGATCTTGCTGGTGATTAGTGTGGCAGCGGGCGGGCGCGACCTGACGCGACCTCTTACGCCTTTTGTAGCCGGAGCAGGTACCAGTGCAACGGACACGGCGTCTGCTACAGCTGGCCAGCCAGAGTTCACGCAGGTTGCCAATGCTGCTGAACTTGAGCATGTCTTGAGCAATACAGACCGGCCCGTCATGCTGGATTTTTATGCAGACTGGTGTGTTTCGTGTATCCAGATGGAAAAGTTCACCTTCAGTGACCCGGCCGTAGCCGAACGGATGAACAAAATGACTTTGGTGCAGGCCGACGTGACGCGCAACAGCACCGAGCATCGTGAACTGCTGGCGCAATTTGACCTGTTTGGGCCGCCAGGCATTATTTTCTTTGACGATGAAGGCACGGTCATGGACGATGCCCGCGTTGTCGGTTTCCAGGAGGCAGACAAATTTGCTGCCGTCCTGGACCAGGTGTTGCAGCGCTAGGCTTGTCTAAGCAACCGCGCGGCATCCAGCGCAAAATACGTCAAGATGCCGTCCGCACCTGCGCGTTTAAATGCCAGCAGGGCTTCGAGCATGACCCGGTCGTGGTCCAGCCAATCGTTGGCTGCAGCGGCCTTGATCATGGCATATTCGCCACTGACCTGGTAGGCATAGGTGGGTAGCTGAAAAGCCTGCTTCACGTCGCGCACAACATCCAGATAAGGCAAACCGGGCTTGACCATGACCATGTCGGCACCTTCACGGATATCGGCCGCCACTTCGCGCAGAGCCTCGTGGCGGTTGTCCGGATCCATCTGATACGTTTCTTTTGACGACTTGCCCAGGTTGCCGGCCGACCCGACCGCATCCCGGAACGGACCGTAAAACGCGCTGGCATATTTGGCGGAATACGCCATGATGTTGGTCAGCGGGTGGTTGGTTGATTCCAGTGCCTCGCGAATGCTGCCGATGCGACCGTCCATCATGTCGCTGGGGGCCACAATATCGACACCGGCGTCTGCTTGTGTCAGAGCCTGGCGTACCAGCATTTCCACCGTGGGTTCATTCAGGACGTAGCCGTCGTCGTCAATCAGGCCGTCCTGGCCATGGCTGGTGTACGGGTCCAGCGCCACGTCGGTCAAAATGCCCAGGTCGGGAAACGCCTGCTTAAGGCTGCGCACAACACGCGGGATCAGTCCGTCGGTGTTGGCTGCTTCGCTGCCATCGGGCGTTTTCAGGTCTTGATCAATGACAGGAAACAGGGCCAGTACCGGCACGCCCAGTTCCATGCACGCCTGCCCCGCTTCCAGGATGGTGTCAGGCGAGTAGCGGACGACACCGGGCATGGATGCCACCGGCTCTTTAACGCCTTGCCCTTCTTTGACAAACACCGGGTAAATCAGGTCGTCGGGCGTGAGAACGTGCTCGCGAACAAGGCGCCGAATAAAGTCGGAACGGCGGTTGCGACGCAGGCGTGTTGTAGGGAAATCGGCAGAAGAAATAAAGTCAGTCATGGCACAGTTTGTGGTGAAATCCAGTTTTCGATGTGTTCGGCGGCCTCGGCCAGTCCGATACGATGCGTGGAAGAAAAGGGGATGGCATGCAGCGCGCCGATATGATCCAGCTCTTTGCGGATGGCCGTGCTTGCCTTGATACGCTGACCATAGGGTAGCTTGTCGGCTTTGGTCAGCAGCGCCAGAACCGGTACGCCTGTAGGCGCAATCCAGTCAGCTAGTTGCCTGTCGAGTTCCGTGATCCCACGGCGGATGTCGATCATCAGGACAACGCCGGCCAGGGCATTGCGGGTACGCAGATAGCCGCCCAGCACCTGCGCCCATTCTTGCTGGGTCTTGCGGTCAACGGCAGCATAGCCGTAGCCGGGCAGATCGACCAAATACCCCAGCCACGCGCCTTCTTCGAGCGGGTCGGGGATACCGAACAGATTGATCAGCCTGGTGCGCCCGGGTGTTTTGCTGGAAAACGCCAAGCGGCGTTGATTCGTCAGGGCATTGATGGCCGACGATTTGCCGCTGTTTGAGCGGCCTGCAAAACAGATTTCGGGCGCCAGGCCCTGCGGCAGCTGATCAAGTTTGGCGGCAGAAAGGGCGAAGGTTGCGCGATGCAGCAGTGACACGTAAACGTTCCTGGCAGAATTTTCTTGGCTCTATTGTATAATTGCTGGCTTGAAACAGTTGTTTTCTATTTCCGGGTGCGTCCGTTGGGCGTTCAATGTTGCTGTCATCGCGGTGTAACAGGCACCCTGATCGAACCACGATCGTCGAGGTCTTCATGAAGCGTGTGCTCTCAAGTATGGTCATTACCGGCAGTATGCTGCTGGGTTCATCCGTTGCAACTGTGGCCTGGGCCCAGGAAATGGACATGCCGGCCCCTGATGCCGACAAGGGTGAAGAGCTCTATACCAACGGCGATTCGGATCGTGGCATTATCTCATGTGCCAGTTGCCACGGCGATGCCGGCAACAGCACCATGTCCGATAACCCCAGCCTGGCCGGGATGCCGCACGAATATATCAGCAAGCAGCTTCTTGATTTCGTGCCTCAGGAAGGCCACGATAAGGCAGCCCGCCTGGGCGAAGGTGGTGCCGATTCTGTCATGGCACCGTTTGCCGCGGCGCTTGAAGAAGAAGACCGCGCCAATCTTGCCTACTATCTGGCCACGCAAACGCTTGATGCCGATAACGCGCCGGCTGCTACCGACGAAGACACCATGGAGCGCGGGCAAGAAATCTGGCGGGGCGGTATTGCCGACCGTAAAGTGCCGGCATGCGCAGCCTGTCATGGTGCCAGCGGTGAAGGCATACCCGGCGAATTTCCCCGTTTGGCCGGCCAGTTTCCCGAATATATCTCCCAGCAGCTCAAGCTGTTTCGCAGTGCAGACCGCGATAACAGCGACATGATGCACGATATTGCCGATCGCATGTCTGATTCCGATATAGCGGCTGTTGCCGATTACGCAGCAGGCCTTCGCTAATCCTTTTAGCCGGCATCAATCCATATCTGTTGGGGCGCGGAACTTTCCTCCGTGCCTATAGTCTGACTCGGGGGACGCGTGTTGCGGCCCCCGTTTTTGTGTTCAAGTTGTTCCCGTGAAAAATCGTTCTTCATCGCATCGTCTGGGAGCCGACCTCACCGAGCTACTCGGTTCCATGCGGTTTGCTGTCAGCTTGCTGATGTTCATTTGTGTTGCCAGCCTGATTGGTACAGTGCTGGAGCAAAATGACACCGCCAACGCCTACCTGGATCGTTTTGGTCCATTCTGGTTTGAGCTGTTCGACAAATTCTCCATCTGGTCCGTTTACAACAGTTGGTGGTTTGTGGGGATCATGGCGTTTTTGGTGGTCTCGACGTCCATCTGCCTGACTCGCAATACCCCCAAGTTCCTGCGCGATGCCCGTACGTTTCGTGAATATGTCCGGGGCACCAGTCTGCGCGCATTTCCCAACCGGATACAAGCTACCGTAAGCAAGTCTCCTGCCCAAGCGCGTGAGCAAATGCAAGCGCTTTTGCGCGGCCACGGCTACCGCTACAAAGTACGTGAAGGCGATGATGACATCATGGTGGCGGCCAAAAAAGGCAGCGCCAACCGGCTGGGGTTTATTTTTACGCATGCCGCCATTGTGGTGATCTGTATTGGTGGGCTGCTGGATAGCGAACTGCCTGTGCGGCTGCAGGTGTGGCTTGGCGACAAGCAACCCATTACCGAAAACATGCGCATTGCCGACGTTCCTGATTATGGCCGGTTATCGCTGCGCAACCCCAGTTTTGAAGCCCATTTGCAGGTTCCCGAAGGCGCCAGTACCAGCAATGCCCTGATCAATAAGGGCAATGGCGTTTTGGTGCAGCCGCTGCCGTTAGCGTCAAGCTCAAGCGTTTTTACGTGGACTATTACTCCACCGGCATGCCCAGCAGCTTTAAAAGTGACGTGGTCATCACCGACCACGAAACCGGAGAAAGCTTTGAACGCCTGATCGAAGTGAACGAGCCCCTGCAGTACAAGGGTGTCACGCTTTATCAGTCCAGCCTGGACGACGGGGGCAGTAGCGTCAGCCTTACCGGCTACCCCTTGTCAGGGCCCGGCAACAAGACTTTTCACGTCAGTGGTACCGTAGGCAAGCAAACCGAATTAGCCATCAAGGGCGCCGCTCCACAAGATGTGCGCCTGGACCTGACCGAACTCAGGGTCATCAATGTGGAAGACATGTCGGGCGATGCTGATCCGCAGCCCCGGGTGTTCCGCGATCATGTGGCTTCGGTTACCGGCAGTGCGGCCAGCAAGAAAAACGAGGACCTGACCAATGTGGGCCCCAGCATATCGTATCGGTTGGTTGGTGACGATGGCCAATCATACGAATACATCAATTACATGCTGCCCATCACGCTTGACGACAGCTCGGTGTTTCTGGCCGGCGTTCGCCCGTCTGCGGCCGAACCGTACCGGTATATCCGTATCCCGGCCGACGAGGATGGCTCCATCGATGAATTCATGGACCTGCGCGCGGCGCTTGAAGATCCAACGCTTGTCAGACAGGCTACGGCCCGGTTCGCCGCTGAAAACGCCAGTGCTCAGTTGCCCGAGCCCACGTTGGCAAAAGCAGCACAGGGAGCATTGGAATCATTTGCTGCCGGCGGTTTTGACGGTATTATCCAGAATGCATCACAACAAGACCGCGAGCGGATCCTTAACTTTGCGGTCCCCATGGTGCAGGTTTCCCTGGCTGAACTGCGCAACTTGATGCGTGCCAAAACAGGGCGCGACACGCTGGACAACAATGGTACCGGCGATGAAGACACCCGCTGGACACAAATGGCTTTGCTGGCTTTTGCCAATTTGCCCGATTACCCGGCGCCGGTGTTTCTTACACTGGACAATTTCGAGCACGTCCAGGCCAGTGTGTTTCAGGCTACGCGCAGTCCGGGTAAGCTAACTGTGTATTTGGGCAGTCTGTTCCTGGTCATAGGGGTGTTTTCCATGTTCTACATACGCGACCGTCGCGTCTGGGTATGGATCAGGCCCGGTGAACAAGGCACGGATATTACCGCTGCCATGACGTCCCTGCGTCGCAATCTGGACTTTACACAAGAGTTCGACCGTTTCAGAAAGGCGTTTGAACGCCAGACTTCAGAATAGGTGTTTTATGGCTGAATCCATCCTGTCAACCGATGCGCCCGATTGGGACAGCATGGCCGTCAGCGGCGATGCGCGCGGCCGCCGCGGGCGTCCCGGCGTATCGGATATTGCCTTCTTTATCATCCTGGCAGCGGGGGCGCTCTACGCACTGTTGCAATATCCCCAGGCCATGGATTACTACGAGAAGGCCATTCTTGTCAGTGCCGTGCCATTTTTTGCCTGGGTAGCCTGGCTATGGCATCCCATGCGCAACATGATGGTGCTTGCCGGCCTGACTGCCCTATTCGCCATCTGGTTGTATAGCGATGGCAATGGATTGGCCTACGGTGACATCACCCGCGCCGATAGCGTTTTCCTGCTCAGATACCTGTTCTCGTCGCAGTCCGCTGTGTTGTGGATGTGTGCCCTGTTTGTTCTGGCCACCATCAGCTACTGGATAGGTTACTTGAGCAAAACAGCCGCATGGGTGGGCACGGCCCTGACTTGGGGGGCCGTCTATGCAGGTACGGTGGGCCTGCTGGTTCGCTGGCGCGAAGGTCACCTGCTGGGTCCTGACATCGGGCATATTCCGGTCAGTAACCTGTACGAAGTTTTTGTGTTGTTTGCCCTTATCACGGCGCTTTTCTACCTGTACTACGAGCGTCGCTACGCGACCAGAGCGCTGGGCGGCTTTGTGCTGCTGGTCATTTCCTCGACGGTCGTGTTCCTGATGTGGTATTCCATCACGCGCGACGCCTACCAAATTCAGCCTCTTGTGCCGGCGCTCAAAAGCTGGTGGATGAAAATCCACGTGCCAGCCAACTTCATCGGCTACGGTACGTTTTCGCTTGCAGCGATGGTCGGGTTTGCCTACCTGGTCAAGGAACACGGACAGACGCGCTCCATACGGCAGCTGCTGCCATTATTTATCCTGGGCGCGGTCCTGTGTGCCGAACCGTTTATTTTTGGCTCTCAGGAGCTGTCAGTCACCTGGATGCTGTATTTTGGTCTGGGCGCCATTATTGTGGGGACGATTCTGGCTCTACGGGGGCCTATCGCCGCCCGGCTGCCATCACTCGAAATTCTTGACGACATCATGTACCGGGCGATTGCCGTTGGCTTTGCCTTCTTTACCGTGGCCACCATACTGGGTGCGCTGTGGGCGGCTGACGCCTGGGGTACGTATTGGCAATGGGACCCCAAAGAAACCTGGGCACTGATTGTGTGGCTTAACTATGCGGCCTGGTTGCACATGAGGCTCATGAAAGGCCTGCGTGGTGCAATGGCTGCGTACTGGGCACTGGGCGGGCTGCTGATCACCAGTTTTGCATTCCTGGGGGTCAACATGTTCTTGTCAGGTCTGCATTCGTACGGCGAGCTCTGATGCCTCTGGGCTGGCGGTTACAGCAACGGTTTTAGCGCTGTAGCCGCTTAAAAAACGTAAGCGTATCCTCGTTCTCAAAAAAGTCGGCCATTGATTTGGCGCGCAGCACGGTCTCTAACGGCAGGGACTTTGATATCACAAAGCCCTGCACGTAATCTACGCCCAGCCGTTGCAGAGCGGCCAGGGTATCCACGTCTTCAACCCATTCTGCAACGCACTGCATGTTCAGGTAGTTGGCTAGCTGGATAATGGTTTGTACGATGGCCGTGCTACTGCTGTCTGCCAGCATGTTGTGAATCAGCGACCCATCAATTTTTATAATGTCGGCCCTGAGGTTACGCAGGTACGAAAACGAGGTATAGCCGGAGCCAAAGTCGTCCAGGCCCACGCGCACGCCCAGGGACTGGATCTGGCGCACCAGCAAGTGCGTGTGTTCCAGGTTGTCGATAGCCGAGCTCTCTGTCATTTCAATGACCAGCCGGTGCGCCAGCGATTTGTACCGGTCTAGCAGACGGAACAGGTGTTGCGTAAAGGGCTCGGAGCTTAAAGACACGCCACTTAGGTTCACCGTTACCAGATGCAGGCGGGGCAGCCGCCGGGCGTGCTGATCAAGCCACGACAGGACATATTCAACCACCCACGTATCGATGGTCGTGATGTGGCCAATTTCTTCGGCTGCCGCAATGACCCGGCCAGCCGGCAAAGGCTGGCCTTCCGAATCTTCCACACGCAATAGGGTCTCAAAACTCCAGCTGTCAGTAGGCGTTTTAAGAGACAGAATGGGTTGGAATTCGATCCGGAACCCCTCTGGGGTAATGCCCGCCTCAAGCTGGTCGAACAGGCGCAAGAGTTCGCGGTGTTCATGCAGTGCGTTCGAGTCTTTGCTATGCGTCACCACATGGCCCGGATCACGTTTGGCATCGCGACAGGCCCGGCCGGCAGCAAACAATGCTTCCTTGGCATTGTTTAGCTCGGGGCTCAGGTCGATCAGGCCGATGGCAGACTTGACGCTCATGGTGTGGGCACCGACTGTAAACACATGGCCGCTGATGGTTTGGGCAAGATGGCGCATGGCCGGTTCAACGTCGGCGACGGTTTGCCCGGGAAAGACCAGGGCGAATTCGTCACCCCCCAACCGGCCGATTTGGTGCTGGAGCCGCAATGATTGACTGATCAGCCGCCGGGTCTGCATAAGCAGGGCATCGCCCGTGGTGTAGCCAAACAGGTTATTGATGCTTTTGAACTGGGTCAGATTCAGGCAGGCCAGGCTGGCGGTTTGTCCTTCTTTAAGGTGTTGCAGCGCCTGCTGGACCACGTCTTCAATGCCGCGCTGATTCAGTGCCTCGGTGATCGGATCTTTGCCCGACATGACGCGCAATTGTTCGATGAGTGCCGTATGGGCACTGATGTCCTGTATGGAGCCTTCGATGATGTTGTCCATCACAACGGCCCGGATCGCAAAGTGACGGCGGTTGCCTTCACGGTCACAGCGACGTGACCGAATCTCGGTGTCCTCACTCGCAGCCGTCCGCGTTCCCAGCGTTTGCCAGTCGACTTCTTCAAAAAAATCTGTCCACTTGGCGTGGGGCAATACGGTTGACGAGACATCAAGCATGTTGCGCAAAACCGGGTTCATGCGGATAAAGCGTTGCTGGCTGTCCAGTGTGAACATGCCGATGGGCGTAATAGCGTAATTGGTGGCTAGCTCGGTCTTGATCTGTTGCTGCTTGAGGTTGTGGTTACGCATGCGTTCCAGCAAGGCCAGCCCCATCACGGTGCTGGATAACAGCATGGCTACGGCGGTATAGGTGGTGTCCAGCGTGTTCATGTTGCCCAGAGCGACCAGTAAGGCCAGACCAATTAGCACGCTAAAAGCCATGCACAAAGCCAGTACTTGCCAGAACCACAAGACAAGATGCGTCCTGAACGAGGATTGAGGTAGCAGAAACAGCGTAGCCAGCAACGCAAATGACGCCGTGACGCCTAGCATGGGCCAGAACCAGTGGCCTGGCAACAGAATGGCCAATACCAGCATGACCAGACCTGAAAGCTTGGTCATAGTCAGTAGCTGGGGGTAGTGAATATTGCCATTGGTATGCAACAGACGGGCCAGCAGCCCGATAGTCAGCAAGTAATGCACGCTGGCGGTGATATTGCGGATAACCGGCATAAAGTCGGGCGGGATAAGATATCCCAGCCATTGCCCGTCCCAGCCAATCACAAATGCCCCCAGCCGCAAATTGGCCAGCAACCAGGCGGCCAGCAGTGCGTAGGCCCCTTCGCGTGTGATGATGGCAATCATGAGCCACAACACGGCCAGGGTAAGGATGCCGCCTTCCAGCATACCCAGGTTGTAATCAAACTCGCCTGAAATCTGATGGAACTCGTCCATGGACCAGAGCCGGGCGCTGATAGACGCGTTCTGTGAAAAGCTGCCGTAGCACAGTATTTGTTGGTCTTCGTGTAAACGGCCAGTGGAAACCATGGCGCCCAGCCGCGCCATCTTGAGCATGGGTTCGTTGGGTGAGCCCCTTGTGTGACTCAGGCGTTCCATGGTGACTGGGTTCCAGCACACAATGTCGCTCACGTAGCGCGACGGAAACTCAAGATAATATTCGTCCAGCCCCGTTTGCATCGGTACGTCGGCAAGCAGCCACGCGCTGGAGCCCGTCATGCTGGATTCGGTGGCAGGTTGTGCCTGTAGGCTTTGGTAGGCCGTTGCGGGATCGGGGGTGGTTTGTTCTGCTGTAGGCAGCACGCGCAGCGCTACATGCTGGGCAGTTACTTCCGGGTGCACACTATCTAACAGCACAATGGCCAGGACGGACACAATGACCAGCCCAACCGGGATGGCAACGACTGCCAGCAGCCATAGCAGTCGGTCAATGACAGTCAATCTGGCGCTTGTGGCGTCAGAAGGCAGTGAAAATGCGTCCATGGTGTGCTGCTCAGGCGGTGTTTATGAGAATAGTGGTGTATGCGCCTATAAAAAACGCATCATACCGCATCAGCAGAAATTGTTAAGAACTGTATATAGCAGAGATTATGGGATAGTCTGCTCGTTTTGAAACAGTTCTTGAATGGTTTCGCGCCGTCTGATCAGGTGCGATACCGTGCCGTCTACCATGACTTCAGCTGCCCGGGGCCGGGTATTGTATTGGCTGGACATGGTGAAGGCGTATGCGCCGGCAGACATGATGGCGACTAAATCGCCGGGCTGCAGCGCAAGGTCGCGGTCACGCGCCAGCCAGTCGCCGCTTTCGCAAATCGGTCCTACCACGTCGTAGCGTTGCGCGGGCAGGTCGGCGCGCCGCGTGACCGGTTCGACATCGTGCCAGGCATCGTACAGAGTCGGCCTGATCAGGTCGTTCATGGCCGCATCGACAATGGCAAAGTTTTTAAACTCGTTATGTTTCAGGTATTCGACCGTAGTCAGCAGAATACCCGCGTTGCCCGTGAGCGAACGCCCTGGCTCCAACACCAGCTCAAGGTGGTCCAGGCCATTTTTATCCAGGGCCGCAAAAATACGCTCCAGCAGCAATGCCGGCGCCAAGGGGGTTTCATTCGTGTAGCGAATCCCGATACCGCCGCCCAGATCCAGGTGCTGCAGTGTAATTCCCTGCTTTTCCAGGGCTTTGATCAGGAGGATAAGTTTGTCCAGCGCATCCAGATACGGGTCGATCTCGGTGATCTGGGAACCAATGTGGCAATCTACCCCTACAATGCGCAGACTTGGCAGTTGGGTGGCGCGTTCGTATACCGCCATGGCATCGTTAATATCAATGCCGAATTTGTTTTCTTTTAGACCGGTGGAGATGTAGGGATGGGTCTGGGCATCGACATCGGGGTTGACCCGCAACGACACGGGTGCCGTGGTTTTCATTTGCGTTGCAATGGTCGCGATGCGTTCAAGCTCGGCTTCTGACTCGACGTTAAAACATTTGACGCCGGCTTCCAGGGCATCGCGGATTTCCCAGCCTTGCTTGCCTACCCCCGAGAACACAATCTTGCCGGCGTCACCGCCTGCAGCCAGTACACGGGCCAGTTCACCGCCGGAAACAATATCGAAGCCTGATCCCAGCCGGTGAAATTCCTGCAAGACGGCCAGACTGGAGTTGGCTTTCATGCCGTAGCAAATGAGTACGGAGCGGCCGGCTGGTGCCTGCTGGTAGGCGTCCCAGGCGTCGCGCAGCGCCTGGCGTGAATACACATACAGCGGTGTGCCGTAGTCTTGCGCCAGCTGGGTCAGCGGGATCCCTTCGGCATGCAGGAGATTATCTTTAAACTGGAAATGCGGAGCAACAGTTGTAGTCATAGTTGAGCAGATCGGGGATGCGACTAGTCGTCATCCAGTGTTTCTTCATCGCCGGAGGGCATGGTGTCGGCAGCAGGGGTTGTTTGCTTGCTGTCCGAACCGGCAGGCGGATGGGTCAGCGGACCTTTGTAGCCGCAGCCTGCCAGCAGTAAGAGGGCCAGCATGGTGGTGGCCACACCAAAACGTTGCAGGTTGCAAAGCGACGACAGAGTATTCATGCTGGGCCTTTAGAATGGCACGGTTTCGGCCGCGTCATTGCTGGAGGGCTGTTGCTGCCCTTCGTCGGGGTTGGACCGCAGGGATTTCAACAGATTAAAGATACCATCCTCGGTACTGTCATCGTCTTCCTCCTCGTCGTCATTGAGCCGATCGTCGAGCGGGTGCGGCAGACCGACGCGTGCAACAGCTTCACCCGGCGGGAACTCGGAGAAGTAAAAATCCCCATCAGTACGGGACAGGCCGTCGGGCAAGGGGCCAAGTTCGGATTCTTCCTGGCCGTCCAGCGCGGCGCGCATGTAGTTGACCCAGATTGGCAGAGCCAGGCCGCCACCGGTTTCGGTGGCGCCCAAAGACCGTGGCCTGTCAAAGCCCATCCAGGCGACTGTGGTCACTTTGGGGGTGAAGCCGGCAAACCAGGCATCGTGTGAATCGTTGGTGGTACCGGTTTTACCTGCCAGGTCGCGACGTTCGAGCTGGGCAGACGCCCTGGCGCCCGTGCCCTGGGTGGCCACGCCACGCATGAGGTCGTTCATGACATAAGCGGTGCGCTCGTCGATCGCGCGTGCCTTGGCATCGCCGGCCATGGTGGGCCGGGCCTGCATAATGACTTTACCGCTGCTGTCGGTTACGTGGTCAATGAGATAGGGCGTGACACGATACCCGCCGTTGGCAAAGACGCTGTAGGCGCCGGCCAACTGCAGTGGCGTCACGTCGCCCGCTCCCAGGGCCAGCGGCAGCACGGGCGGCTGGCGTTCGCGGTCAAACCCAAAGCGGGTGATGTAGTCTTGGGCGTACTGGGGCCCAACGGCTTGCATGATGCGGATAGACACCATGTTTTTTGACCGGTACAGGCCTTCGCGCAGCGTGACCATGGGCTCGTAGGTTCCGCCATAGTTTTTGGGTTTCCAGGCTTTGGAGCCCGTTTGCTTGGCTGTGAGTTCAAAGGGTTCGTCCGACACCTGGGTAGCCGGTGTCAGACCACGCTCCAGCGCTGCTGCGTAAATAAACGGTTTGAACGCCGAGCCCGGCTGGCGCCACGCCTGGGTGACGCGATTAAATTTGCCGCCCTGAAAGTGGAACCCGCCAACCATGGCCTGAACGGCTCCGTCTTCGGGACGCAATGACACCAACGCCCCCTGAACTTCGGGTTTGTTGACCAGTTCCCAGTGTTCTTCGCCTTCGCGAATGTAAACAACCGAGCCACGTTTGATGCGCAAGTCTTCCTCGGCGTTTGGACCCAGACCCCGGGCGATGACGCGTAATGCCGATTCGTCAGTAATTTCGACGATATTATGGGCCGTGCGGGCAACCACCACCTTGTCGGGGCTGGCGCTAAGCACCAGTCCTGTCAGCAGGTCGTCGTCATCGGGATGGTTTTCCTGGAGCGTATCGAGCAGGTCATCCAGCGCTGCTGCGTTATCTTCCAGTTTGTCGGGAATATCAATGTTGGCTTCAGGGCCCGTATAGCGGGCACGACGTGTATAGCTAAGCACGCCCGTACGGACCGCCTCGTAGGCGGATTCTTGCAGCTTGGAATCAATCGTGGTGTAAATATTGAAGCCGCGCGAATAGATGTTGTCCTGATAGACGCCATACAGCAGCTGACGGGCCAGCTCGGCAACGTAATCACCGTGTACCGCATAACCGCCAGACGGTGTGCCCAGTCCTGACTTCAGCACGATGGGCTGGTCAACCGCTGCGTCGTATTCGTCTTCTGTTAAATAGCCCAGCCGTTTCATGCGGCCCAATACATAGAGCTGGCGCTCGCGGGCACGATCAAAGTTGGCAATGGGGTTAAGCCGTGAGGGCGCCTTGGGAATGCCGGCGAGCATGGCGGCCTCTGCCGGCGTGATCTCGCTAAGCAGCTTGCCAAAGTAGGTGCGCGATGCGGAAGCAAACCCGTATGAGCGGTGCCCATGGTAGATCTGGTTCATGTACAGATCAAGGATCTCGTTTTTGGTGAGTGTGGCCTCGATCTTGAAGGTAAGCAGCAGTTCGTAGAATTTACGCGTGTAGGTTTTTTCTGAAGAAAGATAAAAATTACGGGCGACCTGCATGGTAATGGTACTGGCACCTTGCGACTTGGCCATGTTGGTCAGGTTGGCCAGGGCCGCCCGGATAACACCCAGCCAGTTAATGCCCCCATGTTCGTAGAACTTGTCGTCTTCGGCCGACAATATGGCCGATTTCATGACATCGGGGATTTCGTCAAAGCGCAGAACATTACGGCGTTCTTCGCCGAATTCGCCAATCAGGACGTCGTCAGCCGTATAGATGCGCAGCGGCACACGTGGCCGGTAGTCGATCATGGCGCTTAAATCCGGCAGGTTGGGCCAGGCCAGCGCAAGAGCGAGCGTGCCTAACAGGGCACCGCATAAGCCCAGGCCGGCAAAAAAGACGGCCGATTTGATCAGCAGGCGGCCTAGCCAGGTGCCCGAGGTGGATTTGCGTGTGGATTTGCTGGAAGAAGTGCTCATTGAGGATGCGTGCAGGTTGGACGCGGGCCAGCCTGAGAATGGTGCATTGCGCTATTGTAACGAATGGAGGTGCGACTAACACACCCATTAACTCTGCAAGTAGGATAATACATAATTGAATCAGTTTTCGGGCCCCACGGGGCAAAAGTACCTATGCAGGAAAGCAATCAGTTCATGAAGGAGCCGGTTGGCGCATTGCCATGGCCTGGTCCCGTATTTTTAGTCGGCATGATGGGTGCCGGCAAAACAACTATTGGCCGGGCCCTTGCCAGGGCGCTGGACTGGGAGTTCGTGGACCTTGACCACGAGCTCGAGGCCCGTTGCGGTGTGCGTGTGGCAGACATTTTTGACATTGAAGGCGAACAGGGCTTCAGAAAGCGCGAGAGCGCCCTGCTGCAGGAATGTACTCAACGATCCGGCATTGTACTGGCAACGGGAGGGGGTGCGGTATTGTCAGAACAAAATCGTCAGGCGCTGCGCTCGCGCGGGCTGGTGGTTTATTTGCGCGCCAACCTGGATGAGCTATACCGGCGTGTGTCCTGCGATCGAAACCGACCGTTGTTGCAAACCAACAATCCGCGTGAGCGATTGGCGCAACTCGTGTCTGAACGCGAGGGGCTGTACACGCAAGTCGCCCACGTTGTTTTTAATACCGGCACCCAGCCTGTGGCGCACACAACACGGCAGTTAATAGAAAAATTGAACGAGTTTCACAGTCCAGATACAGCCGAACACGTGTCTGGATAAAGAGGTAGAAAAACATGGAAGATCAGTATGCAGCTGTCAATGTAGACACACCAGGAGGGCGCTATCTTATTCGCATTGGCCCTGGTCGTCTGGATGCTTTGGCCGAGTCAGTGCCCGCTGATGCCAGCGCCTTGGCGCTTGTAACGACCCAGACGGTGGCCGACCTATACGGTCAGCGGGTTCTGGACACGCTCTCGGCAACGGGGCGTCGTGTTGTCCAGGTCGTTCTGCCCGATGGCGAAGTGCACAAAACACAGGCCAGCCTGGACAAAATTTACGATACGCTGCTTGAGCATCAGCTTGATCGCAAGGCGGTATTGGTTGCCTTGGGCGGTGGTGTCGTGGGCGATATGGCAGGGTTTGCGGCAGCCACGTATATGCGGGGCGTGCGCTTTATCCAGGTGCCAACCACGCTGCTGGCTCAGGTCGATTCATCCGTGGGGGGCAAAACCGGTATTAATCATCGGTTGGGCAAAAATATGATTGGTGCGTTCCATCAGCCCATTGCCGTCGAAATCGATACAGACGTACTGCAAACCTTGCCCCACCGGGAAATCAGTGCCGGGCTGGCAGAAGTGATCAAGTACGGCATGATTATGGACCAGGGCTTTTTTGACTGGTGCGCCGAACACATGGCAGCGCTGCGTCATCTTGATACAGCGCCACTCATGTACGCGATCCAGCGCTCCTGCGAGCTCAAGGCACAGGTTGTGTCGCGCGACGAACGCGAGTCAGGCCTGCGGGCGATCCTGAATTTTGGTCATACTTTTGCTCATGCCATCGAGGCGGGTATGGGTTATGGGCAATGGCTGCACGGCGAGGCGGTGGGCTGTGGCATGGTGCAGGCCGCCCAGTTGTCTCAACGTGCTCTAGGGCTGGCAAACAGCGACGTAGCACGCATTACGGACTTGGTATTGGCAACGGGCTGCCCCATTCAGCCGCCCGCCATGCCCATCGAGCAATGGATGGCATTGATGCAAAGCGATAAAAAAACGCAGGCGGGCCAGATACGCTTTGTGCTGCTCGAGTCCATTGGCCTGGCAAGGGTGGATGCGGCGCCTGACAAAGACGTCCATGCTGTACTGCAGGCCGGCGTGCCTCAGGCCGGGGCGGTGTCATGACTGCTTTGGCTCCCTACGCATGCGATCCGGAGGCTTCCCGGGGCAGGCATTTCGATGAAACAGCGCCTAGCCACCGTTCTCATTTCCAGCGCGACCGTGATCGCATTGTCCATTGCAGCGCGTTTCGACGCCTTGAGTACAAAACGCAGGTGTTCGTCAATCACGAAGGCGATCTGTTCCGCACGCGGCTGACCCATAGTCTGGAAGTCGCCCAAATTGCGCGTTCAGTTGCGCGTAATCTGCGGGTGAATGAAGATCTGGTGGAGGCCATTTCATTGGCGCATGACCTGGGTCATACGCCTTTTGGGCATGCCGGTCAGGACGAACTTCACGCATGTATGCAGCAGTGGGCCCCTAATGCCGGCGGTTTTGAGCATAATCTGCAAAGCCTGCGTATTGTCGACAAGCTTGAGCACCGTTACGCCTTGTTCGACGGCCTGAATCTGTGTTTCGAAACCCGGGAAGGGATACTCAAGCACTGCTCATTACGCCACGCCAGGTCGCTGGGCGATGTGGGCTTGCGGTTCATCAACAAGCATCGTCCTTCTATCGAGGCACAGATCGCCAACCTGGCTGACGAGATTGCCTACAACAATCACGATATTGACGACGGCTTGCGCTCGGGTCTGCTGTCAATTGAACAGTTGCTCGAGCTCGAATTGTTTGCGAGTCACTACGAAGACGTTAAAGCGCAGTTTCCCAGCGTGACGGGTCGACGCCTGACGGCCGAGATCATTCGTGCCATGATCAACACTCTGGTGGTTGATTTGACGACCCAAACCCTGGCCAACTTGCAGGAGCATCAACTCACGAGTGTTGAAGACGTGCGCTTGGCACCGCAAATTGTGGCGTTTTCTGCCGATATGCGCCGACAGGCCACGGACATGAAGCGTTTTCTGATGGCTAATCTGTACCGGCATTATCGTGTGCAACGCATGACCAACAAGGCGCGCATTATTGTGCGTGATCTGTTTGTAGCGTTTATGCAGGAACCAGGTCTGTTGGCGTCAGAATGGCGGCGCGATGACGCGGATGATCAGGCTCGGGCGATTGCCGATTACATTGCGGGCATGACTGATCGCTACGCGATTGCAGAACACAACAACCTGTTCAGGATGTAGGTGTGCTGGGCTGGTTCTGGGACTTGGTAGTCCTGGCCAGTACGGGTTTCAGGTATTGTCCGGTATAGCTGTTCGCGTTGGCGGCAATGGCCTCCGGCGGGCCGGTAGCAATAATCTGCCCTCCTGCTCCGCCCCCTTCCGGGCCCAGGTCAACCAGCCAGTCTGCGGCCTTGATGACATCCAGATTGTGCTCGATGATGACAACGGTATTGCCGGCTTCAACCAGCTGGCCAAGTACCTCAAGAAGCAAGGCGATGTCATGAAAGTGCAGGCCGGTTGTTGGCTCGTCCAGTGCGTAAAGCGTGCGGCCGGTGCTGCGCCGCGACAGCTCAAGGGATAGCTTGACGCGCTGCGCTTCGCCGCCGGACAGGGTGGTGGCGCTTTGTCCCAGGCGAATGTACGACAGGCCTACCTGCATCAGGGTGTTCAGCTTTCTGGCAATGGCCGGTACGGCATCAAAGTGCTGTAACGCCTGCTCGACAGTCAGCTCCAGGACGTCGCTGATTGTCAGACCACGATAGCGGATTTGTAGCGTTTCCTGGTTGTAGCGGCTGCCTTTGCATACCTCGCAGGGCACGTACATGTCTGGCAAAAAGTGCATTTCCACTCGTACCACGCCGTCGCCCTGGCAGGCTTCACATCGCCCACCGCGGACATTGAACGAAAAACGGCCCGGTCCATAGCCGCGCGTCCGGGCTTCGGGCACGCCTGCAAACAGTTCGCGTATGGGTGTGAACAGACCAGTGTAGGTAGCCGGATTGCTGCGCGGTGTACGACCAATGGGGCTTTGGTCCACGCGAACGATACTGTCGAACTGTTCCAGGCCTTCCAGTGTTCCGAAAGGCGCCGGGTCGGCCTGCGCGCGATGCAGCCGCTGGGCCATGACGCGCGCCAGAGTGTCGTTGATGAGAGTGGACTTGCCCGAGCCCGAAACCCCCGTTACACACACCAGCCGGCCTGCAGGCAAGGACAGATTGACGGATTTGAGGTTGTTGCCCCGGCAATTGGTAAGCCTGAGCATGGGCGTGTCGGCATCTACAGGACGGCGCTGTGGAATACGGATTTGTTGTGCGCCCGACAGGTATTGGCCCGTTAGGGAGTCGGGGTTTGCCATTACATCGCTGGGCGTCCCGTGAGCCACAACCTGGCCACCGTGCTCACCGGCTCCGGGGCCCATATCGACGACAAAGTCCGCGCTGCGGATCATGTCTTCATCGTGTTCGACCACGATTACGCTGTTACCCAGGTCGCGCAAATCCTGCAGGGTGCGGATCAGGCGGTCGTTGTCGCGCTGGTGCAGGCCAATAGACGGCTCGTCCAGTACGTACATGACGCCTGTAAGCCCCGAGCCGATCTGGCTGGCCAGACGGATGCGCTGCGCCTCACCGCCCGAGATCGTGTCGGCGCTACGGTCCAGTGACAGGTAATTGAGGCCAACGTTGTTCAAAAACTGCAGCCGCGTCATGATCTCGCGGATAATGCGCTCGGCCACTTCTTTTTTTACGCCTGTCAGGGGAAGGTGTTCAAACCAGTGCAAACAGTCATCAAGTGGCAGGGCTTCGACTTCATAAATAGCGCGGTCACCAAGCCTGACGTGGCGGGCTTCGCGGCGCAATCGTGCTCCGTTACAGGTTGGGCAGGTGCGTGTGTGGCGCAGCTTGCCCAGTTCTTCACGGACTGCGGGCGCTTCGGTTTCGCTCCAGCGACGCTCAAGGTTGGGGATGACGCCTTCGAATGGATGCGAACGAAAGGTGGTGCGGCCTTCATCGTTCAAGTAC
>DAHVSI010000100.1 GCA_027324645.1 Castellaniella sp.
GGCATTCCAGAGTTAACAGCGTGGCGCCAGCTACTGAACAGTTATGCAATTGAAAGGCTTGCTGCTTAAAGCCACGCTTAGCGGGCCGACAAGACCGTCGGCCTGACAAACCCCTCCACTCGTTATTGATCAAGTCTGCCAACATGCTGCACAAAAAACATCTGTATTGCTTCGGCCTCCTGTTTTTTCTCGTCATAGGGCAAGCCCGGGCTTCCCACCAGAAAAAGTCGTGTCTCTGGGCGGATCCGTGACAGAAATCATCTACGCGCTTGGTCTGGAAGAAGCCCTTGTCGGGACCGATCTATCCAGCGTTTATCCCGCGGCCGCCACCAATTTGCCCAGCGTTGGCTATCACCGCGATTTACCGATAGAAGGTCTCATTGATCTGGCGCCTGATGTCATCCTGGCATCAGAGCAAGCCGGGCCAAAACAGGTATTGGATCGACTTGCAACGTTAGGAATCAGGATTGAAATTATTGATGACAAACCAACGCTTGATTCATTATCCAAACGTATCGGGCAAATAGCCACAGTGTTCGGTGCTGATCAGCAAGGCAAAAGCTTGCAAGAGAAGGTTCGACAACACACTGCTGTTAGCAAGCAGTCCGGCCAGCCGGTTACAGCGCTGGTTTTAATGATCCATAGCAACCAAACCCAAGCAGCAGGCGCCAACACGGCTCCCGCTTTGCTTTTACAGTTGGCTGGACTGCAAAACGTGATTGAACAGCAAAATGGCTATCGCAGCATTTCCAGTGAATCCATTGCTGCCCTTGCGCCTGACGTCATTATTTTGACCGGCAGTGCCACACCGGAAAAAACAGATGACGTTGGCGACGAACATAGCGACCCGGATACGGCTGACTACGCCGGTCTGAAACTGACCCCTGCTGCGCGAAACGACACGATCACCACTATCGATCCACTGTTGATGCTTAGCATTGGACCGCGAGTCGGGGAAAGCCTTGCCTTATTAACTGAACTGCGCAACCGTGCCCTAGACCGGGCCGATTCTTAAAGTCCCATCCACACAACAAGACACTCCGTCATCTCCACCTTTTATCACCACGCTTACCCGGCCCCTTGTCCATGCCATGAACGATTTTTCCATCAGGCCCTTGAAATCAACTGCCAAGCACGTGTATTTCGTACTCACACTGGCTTTGGTGCTGGCAGTCATTAGTGCCAGCGCCGGTGGTGCCATTTCCATCCCGATCAGCCATTTACCACGCTTATTATTTGGCACCGTATCACCCGAAGAAGAATTAATTTCTCGCGTCCTAGTTGATATTCGTGTTCCGCGTGTTTTATTTAGTTGTCTGAACGGCGCAGCATTAGCCGTTACCGGCGCCACAATGCAGGCTTTGTTCCGCAACCCTTTGGCCGAGCCTGGTTTGGTAGGGATATCTTCGGGTGCTGCCTTGGGTGCAGTCCTTGCGATTGTGCTGACCTCAGGCAGCTTTTTGCTTACCTCCACCGCCGCCTTTGTCGGTAGTCTAGCTGCGACCATGCTTGCCTACCAGATGGGCAAGCGGTTTCATGGCGTTTCGGGCTTACTTTTGTCAGGGATAGCAATCAACACGGTGGCCGGCAGCACAATCGGCTTACTAACCACAGTAGCCGACGACAACCAGCTACGCGATCTCACCTTTTGGAATATGGGCAGCCTTGCCGGCGGCTCATGGAAAATACTGGCACTGCTGAGCCCACCCGTTATTGTGTTGATGATCTTCCTGTGTTGCCAATGGCGAGTCATGAACGGATTGCTTTTGGGTGAACGCGAAGCGGGCCATCTCGGCTTTCAACTGGCAACGGTGCGCAAACGATTAATTGTGTGTACAGCATTGATTATCGGCCCACTGGTAGCAACAACAGGTGGAATTGGCTTTGTAGGCCTGGTCGTTCCTCATTTGGTACGCATGGTTCTGGGGGCGAACCATCGCTATCTGCTTTCGGCATGCGCTATTGTTGGCGCCCTGCTTTTAACACTGGCCGATTGGCTGGCTCGCCTTCTGATCAACCCGGCTGAGCTACCAATCGGACTGGTTACTAGCCTGATTGGAGGGCCCTTTTTCTTCTGGATGCTTACTCGAGTTCGAACCAATAAAGCCTGATGTCTACATTTTGCGCCACTAACACTTTTTTCTCACGCCGGAATCAAGCGATTCTCAATGGCATTACGTTATCGCTGCATAGTGGCGACGTGCTCAGCTTGCTTGGCGCCAATGGCGCAGGCAAATCAACGTTTCTATCTGCGTTAGCTGGCGAACTGAACGCTGCCCATACCATTAGCCTGAACGGACAGGACCTGGCAACCATGGACCTAAAGCAGCAAGCCCGAATGAGAGCCATCCTGCCGCAAAAACCAGGGCTTGCATTTGATTTGGAAGTAAGCGAGGTTGTTGCAATGGGTGCCTACCCTTTTCCTAATCTGCACAAAAATGATGTTAATAGCTTATGCACCACCGCCATGAAAAAAGCTGACATCAGCGCCTTGGCCAAGCGTCGATATCTAGAACTTTCTGGTGGTGAGCAGCAACGCGTACATTACGCACGCGCGATTTTGCAGTTGTTAAGCGGCTTTCACATTAAACAACAGCCGCGCTATTTATTACTGGACGAACCCACAGCAAGCCTTGATCCTCTACACCAACATACCCTTTTAAAGAGTGTCCGCGACCTCGCTCAGAGGCACCAGGTAGGTGTCCTAGTTGTATTGCACGACGTTAACCTGGCTGCCTTGTACAGTGACCGTATCGCCCTGTTAAACCAAGGACAAATACTGGATTGCAATACGCCTTGCCAGGTACTCACCCCGAAAAACCTCTACCAGGTTTATGGCATCAAAGCACATGTCATACCCCATCCGGAGCACAATAAACCGCTGGTAATTTTTGGCTAGAGCTGATTGCTGCCTAACGCGCTAAGTAAAGCCCTGCAAGCTTACGATATGGGGTGGCTTAGTTACAAACAAAAAAGCCCCGACGTATTAACGTAAGGGCTTAATTTATAAGCAGAAGTTCTGGTGGGTGCTGACGGGATCGAACCGCCGACCTACGCCTTGTAAGGGCGCCGCTCTACCAGCTGAGCTAAGCACCCGTAGCGGGGTTAACGCACTGGAACAACTGCGAAGCGATAATTATATGGGCCCCGCCTTAAAACTGCAAGCGGGCCCGATTATCTGGCGGCAGCTATTAGTTAATGCTGTCTTTGAGGGCTTTTCCGGGACGGAAACGGGGCACGCGTGCAGCAGGAATATTGATGGTTTCGCCTGTACGCGGGTTGCGGCCCGTACGGGCGGCACGATCGGATACGGCAAATGTTCCAAAACCTACCAATGTGACCGAGTCGTCTTTTTTAAGGGCTGAGGTAACGGCATCGACAAAAGCGTCAACGGCGCGGGATGCATCAGCCTTGGACAAATCAGCATTGGTGGCGATATGTTCGATGAGTTCTGTTTTGTTCATTAATGGTTTCCCCTGATTTATTGTCGGCCCGGTTATGCCCCTGGCACGCCGGACTTTGGATTGAAAAGATCAAACAGGATCAGCGATGCCTGCATATAGTACATGAGCCTGAAGCGCGCGTACAAACTGGTTGGTGGCGATTTCAGGCGCTACATCGGCCTAACGAGTATTAGGCCCTTGAAAAAGTATCGTGTCAAGCGGGATAACCCCGCAAACCCGCATCAACAGTGTGTTTCAAGTCTTTTCATGTTACCGGCATCAAATTGCGTCTGCCATGATAACAGCCCCCCTGCATCTGCCAAGTTTTTTTATGGGTGCGGCGGCAATTTATTTAATCTGTTCAAGTGCCTGCGTGAAATCGTTAATCAAGTCTCTCGTGTCTTCAATGCCCACCGATACACGCAATAAATTATCAGCAATGCCCATTTCGGCGCGGCGCTTTGCGCCCATTTCGTAATAAATGGTGTGGGCCACAGGCAACACGAGTGTCCGCGTATCACCCAAATGGGTGGCCAGCACAAACACCTGCAGTTTGTTAAGAAAATCAAACACATCGATGGATGGGGCAAGTTCGATTGCGACAAGCGCCCCAAAACGCCCACCAAACAGCTGATCTGCACGGTGATGCTGCGGGTGGCTGGCAAGCCCGGGGTAATGCACGGCAGCCACCTGGGGATGCTGTGCAAGCGCACTGGCCAGGGCCAACGCGTTATGGCAGGCCTGCGCCATGCGCAATGACAGCGTTTCGGCCCCTACGGCCAAACGGTGCGCTGAATCGGCGGAAAGCGTGCCACCCATATCACGCAGACCCTTTTTCTTGATCTGCTTGAGCCCCCAGCCGCTGGCCTGCCCCGTGCGGTACAGCGAGGCAATGTTGGGATACTGTTCCCAGTCATACAGGCCCGTATCCGTCACCGCGCCACCCAGCGCGTTGCCATGCCCGCCGATGTGCTTTGACAGGGAGTTCATGACCAGAGACGCTTGGACACTGCGCCCGGTGGCCAGCCACGGTGTGGTGAGCGTGTTATCCAGCACAAAAACAATTTGCCGGCTGGCACATAGGCTACCAATGCCCTGCAGGTCAGCAACCTGTGTCCCAGGATTAGCCAGGGATTCCACAAAAACCATGCGTGTGGACGGCGTGATGGCTTTCTGCACATTCTGAGCACAGGTAGCGTCCACAAAACTGACCTGTACCCCCAAACCTGACAGGGTGCCCAG
>DAHVSI010000102.1 GCA_027324645.1 Castellaniella sp.
TTTTGGTGGCGGCGGTACGGGCATGCTGGCTACGGGCCTGACATTGCCCTGGCTATTTGAAAGTGCCGGCGCGCATGCCTGGCCCTGGGCCTGGGCGGGCATGGCCCTGATTTGCACACCCATTACCATTGCCGCTATTGCGGCCACACGTTACAGCGCCGAGCCCACGCGGCCCAAAGAAAAAGCCCCGTGGCCACTGCGCCCGTGCCTGTCCTCGTTTATTGGGTACTTTCTGTTCGGGTTGGGCTACCTGGTGTACATGACATTCAGCATTGCCTGGGTACGCCAGCATGGCAGCCAGACCCTGTCGCTGGCGGCAACCACGTCCATCATGTGGGCCGTGCTGGGGCTCATGAGCATGCTGGCACCGCTGGTATGGCGCTGGCTGTTTACAGACCGTCAGGATGGGCTGCCCATGGCCACCACGCTGACTACATTGGCGGTGGGCGCCGTCCTGCCGCTGGTGATCCCCAGCGTTTTCGGCATCTGGCTGTCTGCCGCGCTGGTGGGGGTCAGTGTGTTTATGGTGCCCTCAGCCGTTACCGGGTTCATCAAGGCCAATTTGCCTGCCGCTTCGTGGGGCAGTGCTTTAGCCGTGGCCACCACCCTGTTTGCCCTGGGGCAAACGGTGGGTCCGGCAGCAGCCGGCTGGATCAGCGATGTCAGCGGTACGCTGTCGGTTGGTCTGGGCGTATCAGCCCTGATTTTGTTTTCAGGGGCGGTGCTGGCTATTACGCAGCGGCCACTGCCTGAGGCTGCGACCCAGTCAGCAGATAATCCAGCAGCTCGCGCACCGGCCGAATAGCGTTGCCAAAGGGCAGCGGCTCGCTGCTGCGAAAGAACAGGCCTCGATTGATGTCGCCCTTCAAAGCAAACGCCAGTTGGGTGTCAATGCAAAACTGGCCCCACTCGGGGTTGCCATCGCGCCAGCCACACTTGATCAGGCAGTCAAACGCAGCCGTACAGGCTTTGGGCTTGGCAATGCGCTTGAGCTTGTCCAGTTTGTCCAGATAGTTTTCTACCCATGGCGTTCGCACAGCCCGCATGGGCAGACCGGCTGTACTCATCAGCGTGACAATATCGTCCGGCCCCGCATTGGCCAGCGTGCGCTTGAAGTTGATGTGGGCATCGCCTTCCTGGGATACCGCAAAGGCGGTGCCCAGCTGGACGGCATTACTGCCTGCATGGATCAGTTCCCCCACTTGCTGGTGGGTATGCACCCCACCGGCGGCAATTAGCGGGATATGCTCGTTTTCAATGCCCAGGTCTTTGAACAGTTGCTGGGTACCCTCCAGCACTGTCATGGATTCGTACTGGGGCTTGCCCATGTCAGCTTCCGAAGCCACCCCCAGGTGGCCGGCAGCATGTTTGGGGTTTTCCAGCACGATGGCGTCAGGCAGGCGGTTTTTGCGCATCCATTTTCTAAGCAACAGAGCAATACCGCGTACGTCGGACAGGACCGGAATAATGGCCACGTTGGCAAAATCTTTGGTCAGGTCGGGCAGATCAAGCGGCAGGCCTGCACCCACCACCACGGCATGCGCACCGCTTTCGCACGCCTGGCGAACAGAACGGGCATATTCAGACACGGCCCGCATGATGTTGACGGCAATCATGCCCCGCCCTCCTGACAAGCTAAGCGCCTTGCGGATTTCTCGATCCAGCGCGGTCAGGTTGGCGCGGTTGATCAGGTCTTTGTCGCGTGACTTGCCGATTTTTTCCATCAGGTCGCCATGATGGCGGCGCTGATCAACGCTTGAAATGGTGCCCATGGCGCCCAGCGACGCAACGGTGCCGGCCAGGCGGTGGGCCGATACGCCTACCCCCATGCCGCCTTGGACAACGGGCAGCAACGAGCGCCCTTTAAGGACAAAATTCTGAAAGGCAGACTGCAGCACAATAATTCCTTGGCGTTGGGGCTGCGTCAGATCAGGCGGGAATACGTGGAGCCTGTGGGCCGGCTAAGCCAGGCATCAAATACCATGCCTATGGCCCTGACGAACAAACGCCCCTTGGGGGTGATAACAAGCTGATGGTCATCTATTTGCAGCAGACCGGCTTCGGCATACGGGGTCAGCCGCTGGATCTCATCAGCAAAATAGTCGGTAAACACAACACCGTAATCGCGTTCAATGGCGTCAAAGTATACAGGCATGCTGCACATCATGGTCATGATGACGTGGCCACGCAGCACATCGTCGTCGGAAAGCTCGATACCGCGCAGCACAGGCAGCTCGCCTGCATCCAGCGCACGGGTGTAGTCTCGCAGCGAGTGTGCCGACTGGGTATAGGAGCGTCCTACCTTGCCAATGGACGACACACCCAGGTCGATCAGGTCACACTCCGCGCGTGTGGTGTAGCCCTGGAAGTTGCGGTGCAGGCTGCCATCGCGACCAGCGCGCGACAACTCGTCATTCGGCAGCGCGAAATGGTCCAGACCGATATACACGTAACCCGCATCCAGCAAGCGGCGGGTTGCCATCAGGAAGATTTGCAGGCGTGCTTCCGCCGTGGGCAGGTCAGCGGCGTCAATCAGCCGCTGTGCCTTGAACCGCTGCGGCAGATG
>DAHVSI010000116.1 GCA_027324645.1 Castellaniella sp.
CGATCTTATGCCGATGGTAGCCAGAAGTTAAGCGGCCAGGCGGCTGCCTTGATCAGAAAGGCGATGCCCAGCAAAGACGCCCCGGTCTCGAACAGCTGGCGATCGGCCGAGCCCAGGTCGCCCGCCCGGGCAGCCAGGTCAGCCATGTTAAGCGTGCCCGTCAGGCCATAAATAATGGCCAGGGCAATCAGCAGCAGGAAGGAAGCCACCAGGTTGATGGCAATGTAATGCAGGCCCGCAGTGACACGGTGTCGGCCAGAGCCATGCAACAGGAGCCCGTACGAGGCCACCAGCAACACTTCAAAAAATACAAACAGGTTGAACAGGTCGCCCGTTAGAAAGGCCCCATTCAGGCCCATGAGCTGAAACTGGAACAACGCATGAAAATGCACACCCACACGGTCCCAGCGGGCCGTGGCATACAGCCATGATGCCGTGCCCAGTATGGCGGTAAGCAACAGCATAATCACCGTGAGCCGGTCCACCACCGCCACAATGCCAAACGGGGCCGGCCAGTCACCCAGCAGATAAACGCCAACACTGTTGGACCAGGCCTGCGGAGACTCCCCGACCACGTAGCCTAGCAGGCTGAACGCTACCCACAGTTGTGCCAGCAGCGACACAGCGCTGAACAGCAGCCGCAACGGGCGCTGTGTATCGCGCACCAGCAGCATGGCGGCGCCGGCAACCAGCGGAATGGCCACCGGCAAAATAGGCAAATGTGCAGCAAACCCCGTCACTGATCAGGCTCCACGCCGTCAACATGGTCGGTGCCGGACAGGCCGCGTGCGGCCAGCAGCACTACCAGGAACAGGGCGGTGGTGGCAAAGCCAATCACAATGGCGGTCAGGACCAGCGCCTGGGGCAGGGGGTCGGCATACTGGCCTGCCTCGGCAGGCAGATCAATGTCAATCACAGGGGGCATGCCCAGTTGCACACGGCCCATCCCAAAAATAAACAGGTTGACCGCGTAGGCTATCAAAGACAGGCCCATGATGACCTGAAAGGTACGGGGGCGCAGCAGTAGCCACACGCCGGAGCCGGCCAGTACGCCGATGGCCAGGGCAAGAACCAGTTCCATTAGCTTGCCTCCTTGCTGGGTTGAGTTGCCGCCACACTGCCTGGTAGGCGGTAGCGACGCAGCGATTGGTGAGCCAGGGCGACAAGCATGAGCACCGTAGCGCCCACCACGAGCATGTACACACCTAGGTCAAACAGCAACACGCTGCATAGATGAATGGTGCCCACCAGGGGCAGGACAATATCGGCAGTCAGGGCCGACAAAAAGGGGCGTGCAGCCATCCAGACCAGCATGGCGGCCGAACCGGCAGCCAGCAGGCCGGCTGCAATCCAGTACTGAGGATGAATGCGCGGACGTGCCTCGACCCAGACGACGCCGCCAACAATATATTGAAGGATCAGCGCCGTGGCAAAGATCAGGCCGCCAATAAAGCCGCCGCCGGGCAGGTTGTGCCCGCGCAGCAGAAAGTAAATAGAGATTAGTGCCGCAAACGGCAACAACAGGCGAGCCAGTACTGCCGGTACCCGCATCACGCCGTCGGGCACCACGGCATGGGGATCGGGTTCCGCAAAGCGGCCCCGCAGCTTATGCGACACGACTTCGGTGCGGCGCGGCTTGGGCAGGCCCATGGTTTCGACTGGCGGCCGGAACCGGCGCAGCAACGCAAAAACGGACAGCGCCACCACGCCCAGGACTGTGATCTCGCCCAGCGTATCAAACGCCCGGAAGTCCACCAGAATGACGTTGACGACGTTGGCCCCGCCACCCAGCGGCAGTGCCTCGTCAACAAAAAACGATGCGATCCCACCCGGGTGATGGCGCGTGAGCATGGCATATGCCAGCAGCGTCATGCCCAGCCCGGCCAGAATGGCGATCAAGAAGTCGCGTGTGCGGCGGGAAAACACCCGTGCAGAAGATAATAGAGCCTGTTCATCCTCGGCGCGCCGGCGGGGCAGCCAGCGCAAGCCCAGCAATATCAGCACCAGTGTGACC
>DAHVSI010000122.1 GCA_027324645.1 Castellaniella sp.
GGTTGCTGTGATCATGTAGAAACTGATCAATCAGGCCGCCCTTTCCCGCCTGAATGCTGATACCGTCAAACCCTGCTTCACGGGCACGTGCGGCCGCCTCGGCAAAATCGTCAACAATGACCCGGATTTCATCAGTGCGCAATGCCCGTGGCGTTACATACGGGCGTTTTTCACCAGGCAGATTGGGGTGTCCCGGACAGGCAATGGCACTGGGTGCTACAGGAATTTGCCCCAACAAAAATTCTGGATCAGAAGCCCGGCCGGCATGGCCAAGCTGGAGCATGATTTTTCCTTCTTTTTTATGAATGGCATCGGTTATTTGTTGCCACCCGCGGCGCTGATCGGAGCACCAGATACCCGGTGTGCCGGCACAGCCAACCCCTTGCGGCGATACGGCTGTTGTTTGTGCAATGATCAGGCCGGCTGCTGCCCGCTCACAATAATAGTTACGCATAGACTCCCCGGGCACGTGATGATCTACGGGCTGGACTGGGCATCGTGGCGCTACAACAACACGATTCTGTAACTGGACCGCCCCTAGCTGGAGGGGCTCAAATAAACTGCTCATGCTGGACTGCGTTTGGTGGGCACACTGAAAGTACGCTAGTTATGGAATTTTTTGCGTGTCTATCAGGGTTTTTACCAGATTTCCTCTCTAACTACCATCATAATAGCGTACGATTCAACATCAGGTGTGTACACAAGCAAGGAATATTCATGGGTCAGTTTGCCGTTATTGGTCTTGGGCGCTTTGGTTCAACGGCATCACGCGAGCTTATCAAGATGGGGCATTCCGTCCTGGGTATTGACTCCAACCCAAAAGTCATCGACAAGTACGCTGACGAACTCTCCCAGGCAGTGATTGTCGATGTCACGGATCCGGTAGCCCTGGATGAGCTGGGCCTGGATAATTATGACGTAGTGCTGGTTGCCATTGGGTCAGATTTTCAGGCCAGTCTGCTTTGCGTCGTCCATCTAAAGGCGCTGGGTGTGCAAAATCTGTGGGTCAAAGCCACCTCTAGTGCCGAACACTTAATTCTGACCAAGCTGGATGTGGCCCGTATTATCCACCCGGAAGAAGAAATGGGCGTGCGCGTTGCGCAGACGCTAAGCTACCCCATGGTAAACGACTATATTTCGCTGGGTAATGGCGAATTCATTGTCGAAATCCATGTCAGCAAACGCCTTAAGAACATGCCGGTATCCAAGATTGTTCGGTCACGGCATGCCAAAGTGCATGTACTGGTTGTTAAGCGCAAAAAAGAAGTATTTGTGTACCCCGAAGAAGACTTTGTTCTTCAACCCAACGATATATTGGTCATGTTGGGGCAGCTTGAGGCACTGCGGGCTCTGGCACCAAAGTTAATCTAGCATGGCCGCCCCCAACTACCGCGCTAACTGGCAAGCCCCGGAAAAACGGGGCCCTATACCCATACTCAAAGCCAGCCCACCTGCCTTACTCGCTGCCGGGTTTTTAGCTCTGATTGCCTTTGGCAGTTTTTTATTGGCCCTGCCGCTGGCTGCATCGCCACGCCTGGGCATGACAGATGCTTTCTTTATGGCCACCTCGGCCGTCACCGTTACAGGGCTGTCAGTGATTGACCCTGCAACAGACTTAACACGTTACGGCCAGAGCATTCTGATTGGTCTGGTCCAGCTTGGGGGCCTGGGTTTTGTTACGTTTGCTGTTCTGACCTCGTTAGCCCTTGGCAGAAAATTAAGCATACGGCAGCAGGCGCTTGCGCTGCAGGCATTCAATCAGACAAACGTCTCGCGTATCCGGCGCACCGCGGTATCCGTCATCAAGATCTCGCTTCTCATTGAGCTGGTCGCTGCCGTTGTATTAACACTGTGGTGGTGGCGCGACGCCCCTTTTATGGTTGCCCTCAAACAGGGCATATTCCACGCTATTGCTGCATTCAATAATGCCGGTTTTAGTCTGTTTGATCACAGCCTGAACATTTACGTCAATGATGCCATGGTTGTCATGACAATCACCACACTGATTATCCTGGGCGGCGTGGGTTTTTCAGTGTTGTCAGACATTGGTCATAAAAAACGATGGTCCAGCCTGATGCCCTATACCAAGGTAATGATACTGGGCACATTGGGCTTAAATGCGTTTGGTTTTGCCATGCTGCTGTTGCTGGAACACAGCAACCCGCAAACCCTGGGCACCCTGTCTGCGCACGGCAAGGCACTGGCTGCATGGATGCAAAGCGTCACAGCCAGAACCGCGGGTTTCACTACTATCGACATTACCCAGCTGCGTGACAGTTCAACGCTTATCTTGCTGTTTTTAATGTTTATTGGAGGGGGTTCGCTTAGTACCGCAAGTGGGATCAAGCTGGGTACGTTTATTATCCTGGTTGCCGCCATGTGGTCCTACATTAGGCAAAGCCATGAAGTGACCCTGATGCGACGCGCTATTGATCAGGAAACCATACAAAAATCCCTGGCCTTGGTGCTGGTAACCAGTCTGCTGGCTATGCTGGGCATGTTCATACTGACGTTGTCCGAGGCCCGCCCTTTTCTGGATTTATTGTTCGAGGCGGTTTCTGCGTTAAGCACCACCGGCATGACTCGCGATGTCACGCCAGACTTAAGCATGACCGGGAAAATGACGATTGTGGCGATGATGTTTGTGGGCCGGCTGGGGCCCCTTACGCTGGTATACAGCCTGGCCACACGCAAACCTGGGCGCGTGCGCTACCCTATGGCTGAATTTCCTGTGGGGTAACTACCGTAGGCCGGACAACACAATTGCCGGCCCACGGATACGGATCAGTGGATCTCAGGTCCAGCTGGCCAGCCCAGCCAGGGTTTGTTCCTGAATGACGATGGCATGGCCCAGCACGCTGCGCTTCCATTCCAATGATAAGGGCGCAAAAGCGTCCAAGAGCTCTTCCTGCATCGCCGCATGTTGCTCTGCCGATACGGGATTGCCCGACTTGAGATACTGATCGATCTGCAGGGCGCGACGCATGTCTTCTGTATTTTTGGTGCCAAATTCAATAACGGCACCTGTCACCTGGGCATGGCGTGCATAGTTTTGTACCCCATGAAACAGCAGACCAACATAATTTGGCCGTGCGGCTC
>DAHVSI010000130.1 GCA_027324645.1 Castellaniella sp.
AATGACGCGGGAATTGCCGGTACATAGGGTGTTTGAAACGGGGCCAGGTGGCTTACATTGATGACTATGCCAAAAGGCCGTTTTTGGCTCGCTAGCATCTGCCTGTTTCTTCTTTGGTTTTTTATGTCTGCTCCGTCTATCAACCACATTGAAAACGTGTTGGCGCAAATGCGCGAAATCGCGCAAGCTGCGTCGGCGTTGCCGCAGCAGGCTTCCGGCTCCCAATCCCTCGATAGCCAGCGCGGCTTTGCCGCCGAGCTGGGCAAGTCGCTGCAGCGTGTCTCGGCCACACAAAATGACGCTGCGGCACAAGCACGCGCTTATCAGATGGGTGAACCCGACGTCAGTCTGAATGACGTCATGATTGATCTGCAAAAAGCCAATCTGGCGTTTCAGACGTCCGTGCAGGTCAGAAACCGCCTAGTCGCCGCCTATCAAGAAATTGCCAGCATGCCAGTCTGATCAGCTCTGGTTATTGGACAACTGATCATCCAGCGTCTTGCCTTCAAGCTGATACAGCCAGGCAAGTAGCTCGGCAATGGCTACATACAGTTCGGGCGGGATCTGTTCATCCAGATCAACCTGCATGAGCAGGCCAACCAGTTCGGGGGATTCATGCACATACAAGCCATGATGCCGTGCCGTTTCAATAATGGTCTGGGCCAGTGTGCCATAGCCCTTGGCGACAACGCGGGGTGCTGAGCTGTGCTCGTCGTAAGTTAAAGCGACTGCGGTGGGGCGCGACGGGTCAGGGCGGCTCATGAGTCAGCATCCTGGTCAGGCACCGTATTTTCTTCTTGTTGTGCCAGCAAGCCAACCTGCAGCGATCCCAGTTCCAGCTGACGGTCTGTCAATTGCTGCTGCAACTCGTGCGTATGCTGTTGCATCAAATCAGCGCTGGCCGACTCACCCGCTTGGAGGTTGATGTCAATACGGGATCCGCGCACACGTAACCGGACTTCAATGTCTCCCAGCCCGGGAAGCTGTAGCGTCAGATTGCTGTGCCATTGGTCGTGTTCGGCTTCATCGGGCTGACTACCGGCCTGGTCCTGCTGGTCGCGCTCAATGCGCCAATCCATCGGGGCATCGGGCCACGCTTCCCCCCGCCACTGAATCGTCTGGTCAGCCAGTGCTTCCAGTTGCTGGCGGACCAGACCGTGCGTGGCCGGATCAACGCCAGGCGTCGGCGCCGTCAATGATGAGTCTGTTGTAGTCGCTGTGGCGGCCTGTCCGCTTGCGCCGGGTGGCGCCGGGGTCTGCGTAGGCGAGGGCGTTGCCGGACGGCCGTGGGTAGGCTGCGGTAGCAGGCGTGCCTGCGGTTCGCGCAGCAGCGCCGCCAAAGGGTATTCACCGCGCATTACACCCTGCAGATGCGACTCGTAGAACAGGCCACTTTGTTGGATGGACTGGCCCAGGATGCTGGCAATGGAGCTGGACACAGGTGCCTGGGGTGCCAGCTGGCCCATGCTTGCTGTGGACGTGGTAGTAGCAGGGGCGGTGCCAGGAGGGGTTGATATGAGTGGCTGCCTGCCTGCTGCAGCACTGCTGCCAGGTGTGTAATGAGTTAAAAGGGCAAGGATAATACGGGCGGTCGAGCCCAGTACGGTGGTGGCCGACGAGGTGGCCTGTGCAGTACTTGTAGCCTGGCCAGACGCCTGTGGGCCAGCACTGGCGACTTGACGGCCCGGGGCTGACCGGGTGTTTTTGCCTGTTTGGGCTGCAGCCCGGTCTATTGTCTCGCGCGGATGACGCGTGGTGGGCAACCGTGCGGCTTCGGAGCGGTCAGTCTGGGCGGGCTGGTTAACGGCGTTGCGGTTGCCATGGATCAGATCGGCCTGGCGGGAAAGGGCAGTGCCCAGGGCAGCGTCAAGACGTTGAATTAGTAACGTCCCGAGTGACGTCATGTCGGGAGCTGCGGTGTACTGTAGTAGGTACGAAGGATCCCGCGCTGGCGCTGCAGGTTCGTCATCAGCATGCCGAGCTCATCCAGGCGTGGCGATGCCAGCCGGCGCACAACCGCATCGTTATCCAGGATTTCGGTCATGTAGGCGCGCCGTTCTTCGAGCTCGGCTACAGTAAGCTGGCCCAGGTTACGCAGGGCTTCCACTGCCTCGTGGTACTTTGGGGCAAGCGACAACACCGTATCCCAGTCGTCTTCCTGGGCATGGACACGCATGGTGCGCGTGATGTCAGCGATGGTTGCGTACGGGCAAACTTTCGAGTGTACGGGTGGCATAGACTTTATCCGTTTCAGCTATCGGCTGTGGTGATTTCTTGCCATGCCTGGGCAATATTGCCAAGCATGTTGTCAGCCGTTTCCAGGTGGCTGTCATCGGCACGCATATTGGCCAGCATCAGGTGCCGGATAATAAGCTCGTAGCTTTGTATCAGGCTGTCCGCCACTTCGCCTCCTTGTTCCGGGTTGACGCTGGCTTTCAGGCCCGAATCCACGATATCGATCGCCTTGGAAATAGCGGTGCCCCGTTCTGCCACGTTGCCATGGCGCAGGTGCAGGCGGGCTTTGGCTATGGCCTGTTGTGCACCTTCAAGCAGAAGCATGATCAAGCGCTCGGGCGATGCGCTCATGACCTGGGTTTCCAGGCCAACACTGGCATAAGCCTGGGCGGAGCGTCGCCGTGCGCTGGTAGGTAATCCGGGGTAACTCATGGTTTATTGACCTTTGTTCGTGCCGCCCATGTTGTTCAGCATGGAGAGCTGTTGTGTCAGGTAATCGCTGACCGAATTCATTTGCGCCACCATACTGTCCATTTGGGTGAATTGGCGCTTGTAAGTCTCCATTTTGTTGTCAATGCGCTCTGAGGCGGTTTCGTACTGACGCTTGATGTCGGTAATACTGCGGTTGATGCTGTCAGTAGAGGTACTGAACAGGCCGCCGGATCGCGTGAAGGTTTCGGCCATTTGCGCCATGCGGCCACCTAGGCCGGTTGTGCCCGAGAGCATATTGCGGACTTCGTCGGGGTGGTCGCTGATGGCTTTTTCAAGCGCGCTGTCATCGACTTCAAGTTTGCCACTACGGGTGTCGGTGCTGATGCCCAGTTGCCTTAGCGTGCGTAACTCGCCTTCAGAACCAAATACGTTCAATGCGTTGCGTGCGTCGCTTTGCAGGCGCCTGGCAACGCTGTCACCAGTCAAAGCGCTGGACTCGTTGGTCTCGATATCGTAAGCGGTCAGAGACTGGACCGTGTCTTGGAGGCCGTTGTACGCCTTGACGAACTCTTTGACGGCTTTTGTTGTGACGCCGGTGTCTTCACTGACTGACAGGCTATCGGGCGTGCCGCCGCTGGTCGTGTCCTTGAGCGTGAGGGTGACGCCTTCAATGACGTCTTCCAAAGTGTTGGACCCGCTGGTGATGCTGATGCCGTTAACCGTGGCCTGAGCATCGGAGGCTGCTTGCTCGGTAAGCTGGCTGTTGCCGTCCCCAAACGAAAGCAGTTCGGACAGCTCGGCGTTGTTGTCGACCGAAATGGATTGCACGGCCGCCTGGGTGCCTGTTTCGCGGCTGGTAAGCAGCAGCCTGTGCGGCTGATCGCTGCTGCCGTCATTAACAATCGTGGCATCAACGCCGGCGTCCGGATCTGCATTGACGGCGGCAACAATATCGTTAAGCGAGGTGCCCTCTGCATCAGAGAGATTGAGCGTTGAAACGCTGCCATCCTGCAAGGTGATATGTATTTGGCCACCGCTGCCAATGTTTTCTGTGCGGTCTGCCACGCCGCCGGCAACCAGGCTTTGCTGCGTGGCCAGCTGGTCGACCGTGATGGCGTATTGGCCGGCAATAGCATCGTTACTGGCCTTGGCACTAAAGGCGTCGCCCGAGACACTGGTTTTGACGGCACCATAAGTGTCGGAATCGTTAAGTTTCTGGGCAGCGGATTCAAGCGAACTGACAGCACCTTTGAGTTTTCCGTACGCAGACAGGCGGTCTTCGGCTTTATCCTGCCGTGCCTGAATGAGGTCTAGCGTGTGGTTTTCGCTCTTGCGCAGATCTGCCAGTAGCTCGTCAATGGGAATGCCCGAGCCGACGCCTATTGATGAGATGGCCATGATGAACTCCTTGTATAGTCATTGTCGCTTAAGCTGGACCGTTTTAATCTGCACAGGAACTGACCCGCGGGTGCTCTGTTTGGCCGTTTGCGCAAAATCCGGTTAACTGGTGTATCAACAGGGTCAGGCTTGTGTGTTGACACCGCCGCCCTGTAGCTGGGTAATCATTTTTGCCACGCGCAAAACCGCCTCGGTGGGTACGGTCCTGAGCACCTCGCCACTGCTGGTATCGACAATAGAGACCACAATCCGTTCAATGTCTTCGTCCACATCAAAACGCATGCCTGTTGCCCAGGCGCGCATGCTGTCATTGATTTGCTCAAGCATGCGGTCAAGTGGCGTGTCGGCCTGATGGGGCGAGCCACCTGTTGAGTGTCCGTCGGTAGAGGTGCCTGTATGGGCGCCCTGATCGATTGAGGCGATACGATTGACGGCTTTGTCCATGGGTTGCGGCAACTCGATGTTGACGAGGTCGGTGGGGAGGGCCACCGGGTTGGTTGTAATGGGGTTGACCATAAGACAAGCGCTCCTGCAGGGTGTGCCGGGTTTGCGGCGGACTGTTGTGTTTATTGCCTTGCGTGGCCTTGCCGGCCTTGGCAAGGTATGCGCACTAGCTTGTCAACAATAACGGCATAGGGCTTCAATTCTTTAGTTCAGCGTGAGTTTTGGGCGTTGTTTTGATCTAATCGTCACTATGGTTCATGGTAAAACCAGAATGTTTCCTCACACCCTTGGTACGGCATGTCACGCTCCGAACAACAGCTGGTCTCGCAGTATTTGCCTTTGGTGCGCCGCCTGGCCTGGCAGATGGCCGGCCGACTGCCCGCGAGTGTCGAGGTCGATGACCTGATGCAGGCCGGCCTGATGGGGTTGCTTGATGCCGTCCGCCGGTACGAGCAGCAATCTGCCGCGCAGTTTGAAACCTATGCCACGACTCGAATCCGTGGTGCGATGCTTGACGAACTGCGCAGCCAGGATTGGTTACCACGCAGTGTGCGCAGCAAGGCCCGACAAATCGAAGTCGCCATCAGTGCTTTGCATCAACAGCTCACGCGTGCTCCGACTGAAGCCGAAATTGCCCAGCAATTAAACCTGTCGATGCCCGACTATCACCAGCTGCTTGAAGAAGCGCACGGTGTGCAGGTGGTTCATTACGAAGATTTTGGCAGACGGCAGACCGAGGAAGCGGGCCATCCGCTGGACTACGCCCTATCCGATTCACATGACGACCACAATAGCCCTTTTGGAGAGGTGGTGTCACGGCGGTTGCGGCGGGCTCTGGCCGATGCGATCAAGCAACTGCCTGAACGTGAACAGCTATTGCTTTCGCTGCAGTTCGAACAGGATCTGACACAAAAGGAAATTGCGGCGGTACTCGAAGTAACAGAGGGCCGGGTTTCACAAATCCGCTCACAGGCGGTGGCACGTATTCGTGCCAGCCTGGCCGAGGCAGGGTGGCACGAAAAGCCCGGCGAAGCCGATTACCAGGCTCTGCTTTAAAACGATTCCCACTCTTCAACCACACCCGGCGACGTCTGGTAAGCCCCGGCTGCCACGGGCGTGCGGGTGCCGGCGGATGACTGGGATGGCGTGTTGTGATCTGACGCTGCAGTCAGCCTGCGTGGGGTATGGGTATCTGCGTTGTTATCCGTCTTGTGTTGACTGGATGCCAGTCGGGGGGCGGCCAGCGCTTCTTTTGGCTGGCTGGCCAGACGTTGTGATGGGGCTTGCCTGTGATGCTCTGTACCGTGTTCGGCATGCATATGAAACGTCGACACCAGCTGAGTCAGGTTGGAGGCCTGTTCTTGCAGGCTGGCTGCTGCGGCTGTGGCCTCTTCGACCAACTCGGCGTTCTGGCGCGTTGTCTGGTCCATTTGCGACACAGCGTCGTTGATTTGCCCAATACCAGCGCTTTGCTCCTGGCTAGCTGCGGTGATTTCGCCCATGATGTCCGTGACGCGCTGGATGGCTTCGACAATTTCTGTCATGGTTTCGCCGGTTTTGTTGACCAGCGTGTTGCCGGCGGCAGTGGCCTCGACCGCACTGGTGATAAGCGCCTTGATCTCGCCCGCCGCCTTGGCGCTGCGCTGTGCAAGGGACCGTACTTCGCCAGCGACAACAGCAAACCCGCGTCCGGCTTCGCCGGCACGCGCTGACTCAACGGCTGCATTAAGCGCCAGAATATTGGTCTGGAAGGCGATGCCGTCGATGACACCAATAATGTCCTCGATTTCTTTTGACGACGTGTTGATGGTGTTCATGGTGTTGATGACATCAGAAACGACCTCGCCGCCCTGCGAAGCAATGTGTGACGCCGACACGGCCAAAGCGTTGGCCTGCTGTGCGTTATCGGCGTTTTGACGGACCGTGGCTGTAAGCTCTTCCATGGCGGCTGCCGTTTCAGTCAGGGATGCCGCCTGTTCTTCTGTGCGCGAGGACAGGTCCTGGGTACCGGCCAGAATCTGGCCGGATGCCGTACTGACCTCGTGGGCGCTACTGCGCACATTACCAATCACACTGCGCAGACTGTCGGCCATTTGCCGCAGTGACTGTAACAGTGTGGCGGTTTCGTCCGATCCATGGGGCTCGATACGGCCGGTCAGGTCGCGCTGTGCAATAGACTGGGTGGCCAGCACGGCCTCGCTTAACGGGCGTGTGACAGACCGTGTGGTGGAATAAGCCAGAAGGCGTCGCCCACCATATCGAGGAATCCGGAAACCTGATTCAAAATCCCGCCGACGGCCAACAGGATGGAGATCACGCCAAGAATCACCGTTGCCAGCGGCTGTTCCCAGCGAAAGGGCTTGTGCACCGTATTCATGGCAACCAGCAGATCGACCGTCGAAGGATACAGATTCATGGCATTGGTGTGAATGATGGCGAGCGCCACGCCGACGGCCGCCATCAGACCCCATACCGGAATGTGCGGTCCCAGCAGGGCGACGTTCCAGTTTCCCGTGATTCGTTGGGAATACATGCCCACAATTCCCATGAGGAGCACAGGCAGCATCACCCCCGCGGAAGGCGCAACGAAGTAGCTGAAGGACGAGCCGGTTCTGCCCTTAGGCACGCAGAACCGGGACACCGTGGACAGCTTGTAGGTCCAGGCGAGAATCGAGAAACTGACGACGGTCGTGATTGCGCCGCCCCAGTTCGTGGGCGCCGTAGGCCCGGGATACGCGATGGAGTAGTGGGTGAACAGGTAGACAGACAACGCGCCGTAACAGACAATCAGGAGCGCCGATGTATAGCGATAAAAATACTCCAGCCACTTCATCCCAAACAGCACGAGCACGATCTGGACAATGCCGATCAACCAAAACCAGAAGGACCCCGACGAATGGAAAATGGAGGAGAGGATTTGACCTCCCACCTCGGTATTTAATCCGAACCATCCTACATTCACAAAGGTGAACAACACAGCCAGCAGAAAAGAGCCCGCCAGACCGTAGGTCTTTCTGGCCACAATCAGGGCCGTCAGCGGGATTTCCCGGCCCATTTCTGAAAACAGGCCCGCTGGAACGACGCCGATCAGCCAGCCAAGCACAATCGCGATGACCGCATCGGTGAGACCGTATTGAAACAGCAGCATGCCGATCAGGGGTGTCATGGCGGACGCCGAAGCCATCGCCCACACGTTGAACATTTTTCCTGATGTCATGGTCCGCTGCGAATCGGGAACCGGCAGAACGCCCACTGTCTCCATTTCGCCAGAGAGGCGAGTCCACCAAGAGGGGTTAGACATGATCCTTTCCTCCCAAAATTATGTTTTGTCGCCGCTCACGTCCTGTGCCTGATGATGCCGAAGCGAAAACGCTCTGGAACAAAATGATCATGGGACAGCAACAAGGGAATCATATCTTGGTTGTAGTGGACTTGAATCAATCTCAACAGCGGAACCCCGCGAGCGACGGAGAGTTTCTCCGCGACGTCGCTCGTGGCCACCGTCACTTCAATGGTGCTGCGCGCATGGATGACAATCTGTCCCGATTTCTCCTCCAGATACTGAAACAACGACTCCGTGAGTTCCTCCGGCCGCTCCGGCATAAACTGATCCGGAATGATATCGACAC
>DAHVSI010000157.1 GCA_027324645.1 Castellaniella sp.
AACACAAAGTATTAGCAATACAATCACAAAGGGAAGTCCGGTCAATATAGCTGCGGCTTGCAATGCTCCCAGAGCGTTAGCACCACCCGCAACCAAAAGAACGGCAGCCACAAACCCTTCGGCACATGCCCAAAAGACCCGCTGGGCGACTGGAGCTTCGGTCTTGCCGCCTGAGGTGATTGCATCAACAACCAGTGAGCCGGAATCGGAGGAAGTGATGAAAAACACCAGAGCCAATATGATTCCAAAAAATGATGTAACAATGGTGAAGGGCATGTTTTCGAACATTTGGAACATAGCCAATGATTCGTCTTTAACGCCCTCGGCCAGTGCGCCAACGCCGGCCAATGCTTGGTCAACGCCCGCACCGCCAAACGCACTCATCCAAATGGTGGTGACCACTGCAGGCACAATGAGAACCGCAGTCAAAAACTCACGAATGGTGCGGCCTTTAGAAACCCGAGCAATAAACATGCCTACAAAGGGCGACCAGGAAATCCACCATGCCCAGTAAAAGATCGTCCAATTATGCATGAAGGTTCCATCTTCACGGCCTATGGGATTACTCAGTGGTAGAAAGTACTGGATGTATCCAGTTAAGGTTGATCCAACGCTGGCAAAAAAATTGGTGACAGAGCCTGCTACGATGACAAACAGCATTAAGATTAATGCGATGACCATGTTGATATTGCTCAGGACTTTAACGCCCCCATCAACCCCCTGTACGACAGACCACAGTGCGACTGCTGTCACGCCAACGATGATGATTAACTGAATTGTCAGGGAGTTTGGTGCTCCAGTCAGAAAGTGCAGCCCTGATGTAGCCTGTTGAGCCCCGAAGCCCAACGATGTAGCCAGACCAAATAGCGTTGCCAGAACGGCAAGTGTATCGATAATATTGCCGATCGGACCCCAAACCTTATCACCCAGAAACGGGTAGAAGGCCGATCGAATGGTCAGAGGCAAACCCTTGTTATACGAGAAAAATGCCAAAGCCAACGCGACGACGCCATAAATGCCCCAGGGATGCAAACCCCAGTGATACATAACGGCGCCCAGGGCCGCAGTCTTGGCTTCTTCAGTGCCCCCTTTGATATTCAGCGGGGTTCCCGCCCATTCGGTGAAATAACCGATTGGCTCGGCCACGCTCCAGTACATGAGACCAATGCCCATGCCAGCAGCAAATAACATGGCAAACCACGAGGGTCGTGAAAACTCGGGCTTTGCATCATCTCCCCCTAAACGTATTTTTCCGTAGGGCAAGATAATAATGGCCAGGCAAAAAATAACAAAAATGGTTGCGGCACTTAGAAATAGCCAGTCAAATGTGTCAATAACCCACGATTTGCCGCCATCCAGAACTGACATGGCAGTTTCCGGATAAATAGCCGAAAACAGGACAAAAAGGATGGTGAGACCCCCGCTCCAAATAAAAACGGGGTTATGCAGGTCTAGCCCCCATGGATGGATATTGTCATCGCCAGATTTATAGTTGGTTCTATAGACATTTTCGAGCTCTTTCATTCTGGATAAATCAGAAAGATTACCGTCTTGTGCTTGTTGTGTCATAAGAGTTGGTATGTTCCCTAGTGATGGTAAAAGTGCAATCAACCATAGGGGATCTTAGGAAGTCAACTGGCCCGAGTCAAGAAATAGCCAAGCACACTTTGAACGCCTTGGGCATCAGAATCGATCTGGAACAAGCGATGGTGCCCGGAGCCGGAATCGAACCGGCACCCCTTGCGGGATCGGATTTTGAGTCCGACGCGTCTACCAATTCCACCACCCGGGCACATAGTGTTGCATGACAGCAGAATGGTCACGCAGGGCGGGAAAGCCAATAATTATACGCTTGTTTTTGATTTTAGCGGTAGCCCCCAGTCAGGTGCCGTGTTTGGGCCACTTTGCAGACAGCCATGGTTGAAAACCAGATGTCCTGGCCCCACCTGTTAACCGATCACCTGAAAACCCCTTGCGCACACAGGGGGCTGGTTTCTCAACAACTATTTTTAGTGTGGATTGAACATGACGCAATCTGAAACTTCCGTATCCGGGTCCGAAACCCTTGGCTTTCAGGCCGAGGTCAAGCAGCTACTGAATCTGATGATTCATTCGCTCTACAGCAACAAAGAAATCTTTCTGCGCGAACTGGTGTCAAACGCATCCGACGCGTGCGATAAGCTGCGGTTTGAGGCGATAGACAATCCCGATCTGAATGAAGGCGATGCCGAACTGCGCATCCGTGTCGACTTTGACAAGGAAGCTCGCACCATTACCGTGGCAGATAATGGCATCGGGATGTCGCGTGACGAGGTGGTGGCCAACCTGGGCACCATTGCTCGCTCGGGTACCAAAGACTTCTTTTCCAAGCTGACCGGGGACGAGCAAAAAGACGCCCAGTTGATCGGGCAGTTTGGTGTGGGCTTTTATTCGTCCTTTATTGTGGCCAGCAAAGTGTCTGTGCTTAGCCGCCGCGCTGGGCTGTCCGAGACCGAAGCCGTGCTGTGGGAAAGCGATGGGCAAGGCGAATTTTCTGTTGCGTCGGTTGAAAAGGCCGATCGGGGTACCGTCATTACGCTGACGTTGCGTGAAGACGAGGACGAGCTTCTGAATGGCTGGAAGCTGCGTGAAATCCTGCGTCGGTATTCTGACCATATTTCCCTGCCAGTGCAGATGCTCAAGGAAGAGTGGGATGAAGACACGTCCGAGATGAAGAAAACGGACGAGTGGGAATCCGTGAACCAAGCCAGCGCCCTGTGGACGCGTGCAAGGCAGGACATTACCGACGATCAATACAAAGAGTTCTACAAGCATGTGGCCCATGACTTTGAGGATCCGCTGACTTGGACGCATAACCGTGTCGAGGGCCGCTCAGAGTACACCCAGCTGTTGTACATCCCCAAGCGTGCGCCCATGGATTTGTGGGACCGCGATGCCAGCCGGGGCGTCAAGCTGTACGTCCGGCGCGTGTTCATCATGGACGATGCCGAGCAGCTGCTGCCAGGCTGGCTGCGGTTCGTGCGCGGTGTGGTGGACAGCAGTGACTTGCCCCTGAACGTGTCGCGCGAAATCCTGCAGGAAAGTCGCGACGTCAGGGCCATTCGTGAAGGCTCCGCCAAGCGTATTCTGGGTCTGCTTGAAAACATGGCCGAAAACGAGCCGGAAAAATATGCTGAGTTCTGGGAAGCCTTTGGCCAGGTGGTCAAAGAGGGTACAGGCGAAGACATGGCAAATCAGGCCCGTATTGCAGGATTGCTCCGCTTTGCGTCCACGCACAATGAGGGTGCTGTACAGAATGTGTCGCTGGCCGATTACATCAGCCGCATGAAGGAAGGGCAAGACAAGATCTACTATGTCACGGCCGATTCCTGGGAAGCTGCCAACCACAGCCCACATCTTGAGATTTTCCGTAAGAAAGGACTTGAGGTGCTGTTGCTGTCCGACCGCGTGGACGAGTGGATGATGTCTTATCTGCGTGAGTACGAAGAGAAAGCATTTACTTCCATCGCCAAGGGCGGTCTGGACCTGGATGATCTGGCAGATGAGGAAGAGAAAAAGCACCAGGAAGAAGTGGCCGAACAGCTCAAGCCTTTGGTCGAGCGGCTTGGCAAGGCGCTGGACGAGCAGGTCAAAGAGGTGCGCGTGACGGGCAGGTTGGTGGATTCCCCTGCCTGTGTCGTCGTCGACGAGCACGAGCTGAGTCCGCATCTGGTGCGCATGCTAGAGGCTGCCGGCCAGACGGCCCCTCAGGTCAAGCCCATTCTTGAAATCAATCCGGAACACCCATTTATTGCCCGTATTCAGGATGCGTCGGAGGACGTGTTTGACGACTGGGCACAGGTGTTGCTGGATCAGGCTCTACTGTCCGAAGGTGCCTTGCTGAAAGATCCGGCATCGTTTGTGCGCCGCATGAACGAGTTGCTGCTGGGTCAGCAGGAAGGCAAGTAAACGTCGGGCCAGTCCCCGTCCTTTGCAAACCGGCCCCAGTCAAAAGCGGGGCCGGGATCCGTCTTGCGGCCCGGCGCAATGTGTTCGTGGCCACGCACGGCGGTGATGGGATGGCGCTGGCGTATGGCGCCGGCCAGGTGTTTCAGGCTGGTGTATTGAGCACCCGTGTAAGGCAGCGTATCGGTGCCTTCAAGCTCAATGCCGATTGAAAAGTCATTGCAGCGTTTGCGACCTTCAAAGCACGAGACGCCTGCATGCCAGGCGCGCGCCAGAGTGGGCACAAATTGCACAATATGCCCGTTGCGCCGGATCAGGAAATGGGCCGATACGC
>DAHVSI010000167.1 GCA_027324645.1 Castellaniella sp.
AACAAATGGATACCGGCCATGCGAAAACCGCTGGATGGGTTGGCAATATCCCTGCTCATTGTATTGTGTGCGCTGTGGGGGCTGCAGCAGGTAGCGCTAAAAGTTGCTGCGCCAGCTATCAACCCTGTCCTGCAAATTGGTTTGCGGTCGACCGTGGCAGTGATCATGCTAATGGTATTGATCCGTGTGCAGGGCGGAAAAATCTGGCATAAGGACGGAACATTAGGTGCGGGCTTGTTGGCTGGTATGGCCTTTGCGTCCGAGTTTCTGTTCATTGCCTGGGGCCTGTTGTACACAACGGCCTCTCATATGGTGGTGTTTCTTTACACCATGCCCATTTTTGCCGCGTTGGGATTGCACTTTTTCATAGCGGGTGAACGTCTGGAACGCCTACAGTGGTGGGGTGTGCTGGTTGCGTTTTCCGGCGTGGTGTGCGCGTTTTCAAGTAGCTTTTTTATCGCACATCCCAATATGTCTGCCATGCTCATTGGGGATGGGCTAGGCATGTTGGCGGGCTTTTTGTGGGCGGCAACAACCATAGTAATCCGGGCAAGTGTGCTGTCAGAGACGCCCGCGACGCGGACATTGCTGTACCAGTTGGGCTGCGCCTCCATTATCTTGGTGCTTGCTGGTTATCTGGTGTTCCAAGACACGCCTATCGCCATGACGCCTATTGCCTGGACCAGCATGATCTATCAAAGTCTGCTGGTTGCTTTTGGCAGTTTGTTAGTGTGGTTCTGGCTATTGCGTATCTACCTGGCTTCCCGCCTTTCGGTGTTTACTTTCATGACGCCGTTGTTTGGCGTTGCATTTGGCGTTTTGTTGCTCGATGAGCCGCTTGACCAGTGGTTTGTGGCGGGCGCCGCGCTGGTATCGGTAGGTATTGTGCTGGTCAATTGGCGTACCCTGCCAAGAAAGGCATAGTGTTTATCGCGGCGAGTGCTCAATGTGCAATGCCCGTTCTACCAGATGCACAATGCCGAGCAACGAGAAATTGATCAGAAGATAAAGCATGCCAGCAATAACGAATGTTTCAATGATGGCATAGTTTTGATTCATAAGCTTCTTGGCGTACCCGGTAAGCTCCATGACCGCAATGGTTGATGCCAGGCTGGTTCCCTTGATGGCCAACACGATCTCGTTACTATAGGCTGGCAATGCCTGGCGGATGGCCTGCGGAAAAATAATACGGCGAAAACGGGTTAACGAAGACATGCCCACTGCTCGGGCTGCGTCAATTTGCCCGGCAGGAACAGACTGAAGCCCCCCGCGTAGTACTTCGCTGACATAGGCGCCGCTGTTGAGCCCGATCGCTAAGATGGCACACCGAGCTCCATCGCTGAATATCCACCACAGGGCAGGCGTATGACGAACAAACCCTATGGTTCCAATGCCGTAGTACAGAATAAACAGCTGGACTAATAACGGGGTCCCCCGAAAAATCGTACTGTAAGCAAACGCCAGATGCGCCATTGTTCTGCAGGATGAGGTACGCATGAGGGCAAGCACCAGTCCGATGGCTAGGGACAAAGCAATAGCCATCAGGCCAATATGCACGCTTAGCCAAAAGCCTTTAAGCAGGTTGGTAACGGTATGGTGGATGAGTTCGTATGAGAACATCATGTTGGCACCTTCATACCGCGTCCAAAATGCCGTTCGGCGGCGACGAAAAGGGCCTGGCTGCCGACGCCGATAAAAAAGTAAAGGATACCGGCCATGATGTACAACGCTAACGGCTGTCGGGTCGAGGCAGCACCCAATACCGCTGCACGCATGACCTCTACTAAACCTACCAATGAAATGAGAGCCGTGTCTTTGAGTGCCGTTTGCCAGACGTTATTGGCGCCGGGCAACGCATACCAGAACATTTGGGGAAGAATGACGCGTCGCAGGCGTGCAGAAGCCGACATCCCGATTGCCTGGGCTGCCTCTATCTGGCCAGCCGGAATAGCCTGCAGTGCCCCTCGGAATACCTCAACACTATATGAGCCTGCAATAAGCCCAATGGCCAGTACGCCGACCATAAGCGGAAACCAGTGATCGGCCACGTTCTGCCAGGCGAACATGCTGGCGATATCAGTGGCAATGTGTATAGTGCCAAAAAATAATAAATAAATAATGAGCAGTTCGGGGATACTGCGGACGATAGTGGTGTACACCCTGACCAGTACCCCCAGCCAGCGAGGGCCGTTTTGCCGTACGGTGGCGCCGACGATGCCGATCAGCATGCCTAACAACATGCCAAGCGCCGAGACAACCAGCGTCATCACGGCGCCCTGTAAAAGCATGCCGCCCCAGCCTTCTTTCAGGATGTTTCCTAAAGTATTGAGCATGGAGCGATCAGGTTAGTAAAGCAGCAAGGGTGGTGTTAATCACAGGCCTCGTAGTTGGCGATATCAATATCAAACCACTTCTCACTGGCAGTTTTGATTGTGCCGTTGTCAATCAGACGGCATAGTGCAGCGTCGACCTTTTCTTTTAGATCGGCGTTATCCTGATGAATGCCTACTGCTATGCCATAGCCAAGCGTTTCAGGGTCGGACGATCCTTTGATCACGTAGTCTGTCAGGGCAAAGTCTTCTGTGTCCATATTGCCCAGAAAGCGTGACTGGGAGGTCAAATCAGCAAAGGTGCCATCTAGCCTGCCTGCGTCCAAGTCTATTTGCATCTGATCAAGCGTTTCGTAGTTCTTGATGTTGGCATCAGGTGCCTGTTTGCCCAGATACTCCCCGTGTGTCGTGCCGCCTTGTACGCCGATGGTCTTGCCGTCCAGGCCGGCAAAAATGGATTCTGCATCGTTGGCGTCAATCAGGTCGCTATCCGCCGGCAGAACAAAAATCGCGTCTTCGACCGCGTAGGGCACACTAAAGTCAATACGTTTTGCGCGTTCAGGTGTGTACGACATGCCCGAGATGATCATGTCAAAGCGGCCTGCGTCCAGGGATGGAATCAGGCTATCAAAGGCCTGTACGACAAACTCGCAATCCGACTCTAGTTCTTCGCAAAGCGCATCCCCTACGTCGGCATCGAAACCAGTGACTGTGCCTTTAGCGTCAACCATGCTCCAGGGCGGGTAACCGCCTTCCGTCCCTATTTTCAGGGAAGCGGCTCCGGCGGTGGACAGGCCAAGAGCGAGTAGGCCGGAGCAGACCAGTGTTGTTTGCAAAAGCTTCATGATGAGCGACTCCTTTGGTGATAAATAGGTGCTGTGTTGGTTTTATCAGGCAGATGCCCAAAAAGGCCATATCTTACTGCAGTGGCCGCAAAAATTGCTTTAGACGGTCGGTTTGCGGTGTATCGAACATACGTGCCGGGTCTCCCTGCTCGGCAATGATGCCATTGTGCATGAACATGGTGTGGTTGGAGACTTCGCGCGCGAACTGCATTTCGTGGGTGACTAGCACCATGGTCCGGCCCTCGCGCGCCAGATCTCGGATGACTCGCAATACCTCATTGACCATTTCGGGGTCTAACGCTGAGGTAGGCTCGTCAAAGAGCAAGACGTCTGGTTCCATTGCTAGGGCCCGTGCAATGGCAACGCGTTGTTGCTGCCCTCCCGAGAGCTGATCTGGATAGGCCTGGGCCTTGTCTGCAAGGCCCACTTTATTCAGTAGTGCCAGAGCCACGTCAGCGGCGGCTCGCTTAGGCATACCCTTAACGTGAACAGGACCTTCAGTCACATTTTGGAGCACTGTTCGGTGGGCCCACAAATGAAAGTTCTGAAAAACCATGCCCAGCCGGGTACGTACGTTTTCAAGCAAACGGGTGTCCTGGGTGACCATTTTTCCATCGCGTTTGCGCCGACTGCGCAATACATCATCGCCGATGATGATTTCGCCCTCGTCGGGCACTACCAGGTGGTTAATGCAGCGTAATAGTGTACTTTTACCCGAACCTGAAGCGCCAATGATCGAGGTAACGCTACCCCGGGGCGCCGAAAATGAGACACCCTTGAGGACTTCATTACGGTCAAACGACTTATGGATGTTGCGGACTTGTACGGCGTATTCGGTTGTAGAGTGTGTCACGGCCGGATTCAGGTGGTGGGCGGTAAGTTGAGTACGGCACTGGCTACATTGAAGTAGATGAGTACCCCTACACCGTCACAGATGGTGGTCACGAGTGGCGCACTGGCTGATGCCGGATCCAGCTTGAACCGGGTCAGCAAAAATGGCAGCGACATACCAATCACGCTGCCCACCGTCACGATCAGGATCATGGTGATCGATACGATCAGGGCCACGCTAAGGCCGCCACGCCAGAAACCCAGTAGCGATACTGCAGCGGCCATGGTCAGGCCCAGCAGCAGCGACACAAGGAGTTCTTTGCCCAGCAGTCTGAACCAATCCCTGCCTCGAACGTCTTCGGTGGCCAGCGCACGCACCATCAGGGTTGAACTTTGTGATCCGGCATTACCCCCGCTGTCGATGAGCAAGGGCAGAAAAAAGACCAGTGAGACGATACGGGCGATCAGGTCTTCAAAATGCGCGATGCTGGCGCCAGAGAAGACGTTGCCAAAAATGAGGATGACGAGCCAGCCGACACGGGTGCGGTACAGAGACGTGATGGTTGATTCACTTAGTGACGTGGTTAGTCGTGCCACCGCCCCAAGACGATGCTGGTCGGCCGTGCTTTCGTCTTCCGTCACATCTAGTGCGTCGTCGTGGGTGACGATGCCGACCATTTGGTCGTCGTCGTTGACCACGGGTACCGCCAGGATGTCATAGCGGGCAATGAGCCGGGCTGCTTCCACCTTGGGCGCCGAGGCGCGCGACCGAATGACGTCCTTGATCATCAGGTTGCGCAGGCGTGCGGACGGATTGGCGAGCAGCAGGTCTCGTAGCGATATGGTGCCCACAAGGCGTCTGTCGCTTTCAACGACATAGCTTTGATAGATGGTCTCGACGTCGGGCGCTTCCAGGCGGATTGAGTCCAGGGCCTGGCCTGCCGTTTGGTCGGGACGCAGCGTGACGTAAGCCGACGTCATGATGGAGCCCACAGTGTCCTCGGAGTAGCTGGCCAGTTGTCGGATGTCCTCGCGTTCCGCGTGGGCAAGGCCCGGCAGCACCGCCCATCGTTCAGAGTCACTTAGGCGGTTGTACAGGTCGGCCCGTTCGTCATGGTCCATGAGCTCGAACAGAGCTGCAAGCTGGCGCCGCGACATACCAGCTGCCATTTGGGCCTGGTTGGCGGGACGTAAGTAACCAAACACAGAGGCCTGCTGCTTGGCTGGCAAACCAAGCATGATGCGGCGGGCTGCTTCAATATCCAGTTCGACGAGAACCTCGGCAATATCCGGGTTGGGTAATTCGGCTAACAGCGCTCCGGCAGCCTCATAATTGCCCTTGTCGACCAATTGAGTAAGCTGGTCTGTGTAAAGTTCGAGGTCCAGATCCATAATACGTCCCGTTTTGCCAGAGGGTGCCGGTAAGGTCCCAGAAAGTTAAAAGCCATGTGCCTTGCCCCGGGCGGCCAGATAGGCCGGTTCCGACGGCGTATCAGTGTAACCTCAGACGTGAAGGGAATACAGCGTTGGCAAGGTGGCCCTTGTGGTTGCGTTGGGCAGGCACGATATAATGCGAAGGTTTTTTATCATTCATTTAGCGCCACAACGTCGGGTTCTCATCATGTCAACTATTCTTGAAAACATCCCCGTGGGGAAAAAGGTCGGTATTGCATTTTCGGGCGGGCTGGATACCAGTGCTGCATTGTTGTGGATGCGCAACAAGGGTGCCACCCCATATGCGTATACCGCCAATTTGGGTCAGCCTGACGAGCCGGATTATGATGCTATTCCACGCCAGGCGCTGGAATATGGTGCCGAGGCAGCCCGTTTGGTCGATTGCCGTAAGCAACTGGCAGCAGAAGGCATTGCAGCGTTGCAGTGTGGAGCTTTCCATGTCACCACCGCCGGCATACCGTACTTTAATACGACTCCCATTGGTCGCGCCGTGACCGGCACCATGCTAGTGTCGGCCATGAAGGAAGACGATGTGCACATCTGGGGGGATGGCAGCACGTACAAGGGCAACGATATCGAACGATTCTATCGTTATGGGTTACTGGCTAACCCTTCGCTCCGGATTTATAAGCCCTGGCTGGATCAGGTGTTTATTGACGAACTGGGCGGTCGTTCCGAAATGTCGGAGTACATGCAGCAGGCAGGCTTTGACTACAAAATGTCTGCAGAAAAAGCCTACTCAACGGATTCGAACATGCTGGGCGCCACGCATGAGGCCAAAGATCTTGAATACCTCAATGTAGGCATCAGTATTGTTGATCCCATTATGGGGGTGCCTTTCTGGCGTGACGATGTGGCCATTGACGCCGAA
>DAHVSI010000171.1 GCA_027324645.1 Castellaniella sp.
GGCGGCCTCGCCGGCGACTTCGACTGGGCGGCTTACCGTATTGCAACACTTTACGGAGAAACACGACCTGGCGACGGTGCCGCACCCCAATATTGCGACATTCGTTGATGTGCATACCCGGTTTGCTTCCCGTTTGCCAACGGTATCAACCAGCCGGTATTTGACGTGATACTGGTCACCTTGCAGCTCGACAGAGCCATAAGCCAGGTAATCAGCACCGCGGTTACGCCAGTTCTCGTGATCTACGGTCTCGTCAACATCCAAAGATTTACCGGTGGTGTTGATGAGCTGGAACTGGCCCGATCGTGTCAGGTCATCGCGAATGACCTGCACAATGTTCTCCCCCTTTTCATCACCGGTAAAAGTGGTGACACCAATGGGGTACTGGGTGGCGCCTACGCCGGATATGTCTACCCGCAGCTGGGCATGGGCGGGCAGGGCCAGCAGCAAAGAGGTGGCCAGTGCCATCAGCAGGCCCAGCCATGTCCTGCGCAGGACGGTTCTGATCGACGCCGCTGAATCAGCCGTAATCATGTCGGTTCTCCTTGTTAGTCGTACATCTTGTAGTGGCCATCAATATACGACGGATATTTTCCACTGGGTGGTTTGGGAAAGGGTGAGCAACCCTGTATGCCTTTACGCACGGCAGCGTCAAACCGGTTGATGCCGGATGAGCTGCGAATCTGTACCTCGACGGGCGTGCCGCTAGGGTTAAGGTATACCCGATATTGTACGGTCGGATTGGCGCTGCCTTCACGAGACGGTACGTTATAGACCACGCGAGGGCGGATACAGTTCCGGACTTGTGCGCCATACCCTCCGTCGGCACCTCCGCCGCCTGCCTGATTACGGCTCGCAGTGCCGTCTTCCATGCCTGCAACGCCCGATACATCACCGCGCATGGCACTCTTCAGTGCTTCGCGTTTCTCTGCCTCGGCTTTTTTGGCCGCTTCTTCCTTGGCTTTGCGTTCGGCCTCTTCTTTAGCCTTTTGCTCAGCCTCTTCCTTGGCTTTGCGCTCGGCTTCTTCTTTAGCCTTTTGTTCAGCTTCTTCCTTGGCTTTGCGTTCGGCCTCTTCTTTAGCTTTTTGTTCAGCTTCTTCCTTGGCCTTGCGTTCGGCTTCTTCTTTAGCTTTTTGTTCAGCTTCTTCCTTGGCCTTGCGTTCGGCTTCTTCTTTAGCCTTTTGTTCAGCTTCTTCCTTGGCTTTACGCTCAGCTTCCTCTTTTTTTCGCTCAAGCTCTTCCAGGGCTATATCGGGGTCAACCGTTTCCTGGGGCTCAGGCTCTTCAACCTCGGCAGGTTCATCTACCGAATCGTCGTCGGCAGATTCTGTGGTTTCCGGTTCGGGCTCTGGCTGTTGCTCTGCCTCTGCTGACTCGTCTTCAGGCGCCTCATCGGCAACGTCCGGCTCTGACTCAGGCTCTTCATCGGTAGCCTCGTCATCGTCTGCGGTAGCATCGTCTTCGTCAGCGTCCTCATCCTCCTCAGGTTCAACAGGCTCTTCTTCGCCTGCTGACGGATCATCCCCTTCCGTCCAGAGTTCGATCTGCACTGGACTGGGAGTACTGGGCGCAGACATAAAGCCTGCAATCAGGGTCAGGGCCAAGCCCAGGTGCAACGCCAAGGCATACAGCAAACCACGCCGCTCCTCGCGACGGTTTTGTTCCTGCTCAGGCGATTCGGTTCGAGAAGATACAGAGCGGCTCATCGTGTTTGTGCGCTATCAGCTGGCGTCTGTCTGCGAGCTTTCATTGACCAGCAGACCCAATCGGCTAATTCCGTTGCTACGCAATTCGTCCATGATTTTGACAACGGTCTCATACGGAACACGGCCGTCAGCTGCGATAACGACTGGACTATCCTCTTCGCTGCGTGAACGGACCTCATCAATCAACCTGTCGCTGTCGACCGGCTCAAACTCCGCACCACTTTCCCGTAGCCGCATGCTGATCGTGCCGTCTTCATCCACTTGCACCTCAAGCGGCTTGGCGCTTATTTCGGACGCCTTGCCCACAGAAGGCAGTTCAATGAGTCCGGGTGTAATCATGGGTGCAGTCACCATGAATATCACCAGCAATACAAGCATGACGTCAATGTACGGGACGACATTGATTTCGTTGGTGAGGCGGCGCCGGCTCGAGCGGCTGTCACGAACGGAAGGCATTAGCGAACCTGTCTTTGCAGTATGTTGAGGAACTCGTCGACAAAACTGTCAAATCTTAGTGATAGACGATCGATTTCGTTGGTGTAGCGGTTGTATGCCACAACAGCCGGGATGGCCGCGAACAAACCGATGGCGGTGGCAATCAGAGCCTCGGCAATACCTGGTGCCACGGCTGCCAGGGTTGCCTGCTGCATGGTAGACAGTCCGATAAAGGCGTGCATGATGCCCCAAACCGTACCCAGCAGGCCAATGTAGGGGCTGACAGACCCTGCCGAAGCCAGAAAGTTGAGCTTGGACTCCAGGAAGTCCATCTCACGCTGGTAGGCTGCGCGCATGGCGCGGCGCGGGCCGTCCAGGGCGCGGTCACCGCTGGCGCCGCTGCGGCGTGCCTTCATGAATTCGGTCATGCCTGCATCAAAAATACGAGCCAGAGCGCCGTGCTCGGCACGCCGGCTGGATACTGCCTGTTGCAATACAGTCAGGTCTCCACCTGCCCAGAAGTCGTCTTCAAAGCGGCGTGTTTGCTCGTTGGTGCGCTTTAGGGTGGCACGCTTGGTAAAAATATATGTCCAGGACAAAATGGAGATGCCCAGTAAAAGCAGCATGACGAGCTGCACGGGAATGCTGGCATTGAGCAAAAGGGAAAGCAACGACAGGTCGCTGGTGGCTTGCATGATTGTCAGTTCCTGGCTTGTTCAAAAATTGTTTGCAGCTGGGGCGAAAAGGCAGCAGGTCGCCGCGTCGTGCTGTCGACACAACAGATAGTGACCGCTGCTTCGCACAGAAGTTCGCTGTCTCGGTAAAGAGCCTGGTTAAACACAACAGAGGCCCTTCCGGTGTGCCCGATGTGGCTACGTACAGTCAGCAAGTCATCAAGCACAGCCGGCCTGCGGTATTGTATTTCAACATGCCGAACGACAAACAGCCGATTTTCTGTGTTGTAGATGTGTACCTGATCAAGGCCGTGATGTCGTAACCATTCTGTACGCGCCCGCTCAAAAAATTTCAGGTAATTCGCGTAATACACGATGCCGCCTGCATCAGTGTCTTCGTAGTAAACACGAATCGGCCAGTCTGCTGGACTGTTGCGTGGATGTTGTGGGGTAGTCATGGTGCTAGATCCGTTACGCATGTTGTAGCAATTCCACCACTTTCTGTGCTGCCTGATTCTGGCTGATGTGCTCGGTGTTGCCGTATTTGCGTGTCTGAATCTCCAACTGGTCCTGTTTCAGGCCGCGGTCACCAACCGTGACTCGTACAGGAATGCCGACAAGCTCCCAGTCTGCGAACATGGCGCCCGGGCGAGCGTCGCGGTCATCAAGCATGACTTCGATGCCTTGTTGGGTCAGGGTGCGGTACAGGTCGCTTGCCGCATTGCGTACGGCCTCGCTTTTTGACCAGCCAATAGGGCATATAACGACTTCGAAGGGGGCAAGGGCGCGGGGCCAGATAATGCCGCGATCATCGTGGTTTTGCTCAATGGCCGCTGCCGCGATGCGGCTGACGCCAATGCCATAGCAGCCCATTTGCATGAGCGCCGCCTTACCGTCCTGGTCCAGACAGGTGGCGCCCAGTGCCTGCGAATACTTGTCGCCCAGAAAAAACACATGTCCGACTTCAATGCCGCGCTGTATGGCCAGCTTGCCACCCTCAGGGGCCGGGTCACCGGCCACAACATTACGCAGATCGGCGACTTCAGGTTCGGGCAGATCGCGACCCCAGTTGATGCCGGTGTAATGCCAGCCAGGTTCATTGGCGCCGCAGATAAAGTCAGCCATATTGGCCACGGTGGTATCAGCAATGACACGAATGGGCTGTACCGTATCAATCGGGCCCAGGTAGCCTGGCGGACACCCGAAAGCCGAAAGGATTTCCTGTTCGGTGGCAAGCCGGTAGCCCTGTTCAAAGCCGGGTACGCGGCCAATTTTAATTTCGTTTACGTCGTGATCGCCGCGAACGAGCAGCAACACTGGCCGATCCTGTGCCGCGTCATCCCCTTCGGGCACAACCACCACAGATTTGACGGTATCTGTCAAAGGCCGGTTCAGTTGCTCGGCAACCAGTTCGCATTTGGGTGCATCCGGCGTGGCTGTTTTTGTCAGCGCCTCTGCCGGTGCAGCGCGTATTTCTAGCAGGCATGGCGCATCAGCCAGCTCGATGTTGGCCGCATAGTCCGTGTCGGGGTTATAAACGATACGGTCCTCGCCTGTGTCGGCAATCACCTGGAACTCGTGGCTCAGAGAACCGCCTATAGCGCCCGTATCGGCTTCAACTGCGCGGAAGGTCAGGCCAAGGCGCGTAAAAATGCGCGTATAGGCATCGTACATGGCCTGATAGCTGGCCTTGGCGCTCTCCTCATCCCGGTCAAATGAGTAGGCATCTTTCATGATGAATTCGCGGCCGCGCATCAGGCCAAAGCGTGGCCGGCGTTCGTCGCGAAACTTGGTTTGAATGTGGTAGAAGTTGACCGGCAACTGGCGCCAGCTATGCAGTTCATTGCGTGCAATGTCTGTGATGACTTCTTCGGATGTGGGTTGCAGGACAAAGTCGCGTTGGTGTCTATCCTTGATACGCAGCAGTTCGGGGCCATAGGCCTCCCACCGTCCCGACTCTTTCCAGAGTTCAGCAGGCTGGACGACCGGCATCAGCAACTCTATTGCTCCCGCTTGGTTCATTTCTTCGCGGACAATGGCCTCAATTTTTCGAAGCACCCGCAAGCCCAGAGGCATGTAGGTGTATATGCCGCCGGCTACCTGGCGAATCATGCCGGCACGGATCATGAGCTGGTGGCTCACAATTTCGGCATCAGAAGGGGCTTCTTTGAGGGTGTTGATGTGGTAGTTGCTGGCATGCATGGTTAGAGTCTCTGCAGATACGTATAATCAATGTATTGAAAATCGTTTGTAGGGTGGCCTATGTTAGACCGAGAAGGCTACCGTCCCAATGTTGGCATCATTATTGTCAACCGAAAAAATGAGGTTTTCTGGGGCAAGCGTGTGCGCGAGCATGCGTGGCAGTTTCCGCAGGGCGGTATCAAATACGGCGAAAGCCCAACGCAGGCAATGTATCGCGAGCTCCAGGAAGAAGTAGGCTTGCTGCCCGAACATGTTCGCATATTGGGACGGACACGAGATTGGTTGCGTTATAACGTACCAGACCATTTTATCCGTCGTGAATCACGCGGGCACTACAAGGGGCAAAAGCAAATCTGGTTCCTGCTGCGTCTGCTTGGACACGATTCCAATGTCAGTCTGCGTGCCACCAGCCATCCCGAATTCGATGCCTGGCGCTGGAGCCATTACTGGGTGCCCCTTGATGCCGTGATCGAGTTCAAGCGCGAGGTCTATACCCAGGCACTTGACGAGCTCTCGAGAATCTTGTTCCGTAACAGGCGTGACGGCAGGTACTTGCGGCAGCGCCCCCATCGGTGGGGTCATGAGCCTGGTCGGGTAGGGCGCAACACGCCTCATGACAGCGAGCATGGCAAACTAATCCTCAAGAGTGCGCAGACGCCGGATCAGACTTGAAGTATCCCATCTGCCGCCGCCCAGTTGCTGAACGTCGGCATAAAACTGGTCAACCAGGGCGGTAACGGGGACACGCGCACCATTGCGGCGGGTTTCGTCCAGTACCAGTCCCAAATCTTTGCGCATCCAGTCAACGGCAAAGCCAAAGTCAAACGAATCATCGACCATGGTCTTGCCCCGGTTATCCATTTGCCAACTTTGCGCGGCGCCTTTGCCAATGACATCCAGCACTTTTTTCATGTCTAGATCAGCCGCCTGGCCAAAGGCAATGGCTTCGGACAGCCCCTGGACCAGGCCGGCAATACATATTTGATTGACCATTTTGCATAGCTGCCCGGAACCAGGTTCGCCCAGCAGCGTGATGGCCTGCGCATAGGCACTGGCAACCGGTTTCATGCGATCAAACTGGTCAGGCTGCCCGCCACACATGACTGTTAATACCCCATTGACGGCACCGGCTTCGCCGCCTGAGACAGGGGCATCGATAAAGCCGGCGTCCTGTTGTGCTGCAGCCTGCCACAATTCGCGTGCAACATCGGCAGAGGCAGTGGTGTGGTCGACCAGGAGACTGCCTGGCGCCAGGCCCGCCAAAGCGCCATTGGTACCCAGCGTCACAGCCCGCAAATCATCATCGTTGCCCACACAACAAAATACAATATCGGCGCCAGTGGCAGCTTCCTTTGGGGTGGGAGCGACATGCCCGCCAAACGTATCCTGCCAGCGTGTTGCCGTTGCAGCGGTGCGGTTGTATACAGTAACCTCGTGACCAGCGCGTACCAGGTGTCCAGCCATGGGAAAGCCCATGACGCCCAGTCCAATAAATGCCACCTTTAGGGGCGTCACGGCTTGATACGTTTTTTCTCCGATGGATGTCGACATAGAATGGGTCTCCATGGTTATCTCGTTGAACTTACGCTACGATTATCCCAGAACGGGGTTATGATTGGGGGTTCTGGTTCCCGCTGCCCATTTACCAGCCTGCTGACTATTCATTAGTGCCTATGTTGCAAGATCTCGATTCTCTGGCGGTTCGCGTCAAAAACATGGTTGCTCTTACGCAGCAACTTCAGTCCGAGCGCAGTGCGCTGCAGGCGCGCATCAAATCGCTTGAAAACGAGCGTGACGGCTTGGCAAGCCAGTTGCAGGGCCGCGAGGGCGAGCTCAGCACCATGAGCCAATCGGTGGCAGAGCACGAGGCGCAGCTGCAAGGGGTCCAGGACAAGGCCAATGCGGTACAGGCCCAGCTGCAGCGCGATCTCGACGAGGTCCGTCAGCGCTGCGACGATGCCGAGCGGCAACTGCAGCACAGTCAGCAAGATGCCAAAAAACTGCGTGCCGTCTCCGATGCGGCGCGCCGTCAGATCGATTCAATTTTGGTGCGTCTGCCAGGCGCGCCCCAGGAGTGATCACACTATGGAACGCATTGATGTCAGCATTCTTGGCCGTGATTATTCGCTGGCCTGTTCCGCAGAGCAGAAAGATAACCTGACTGCTGCGGTCCGTCACGTCGATCAGCGTACACAGGCTGTAAAAGAGGCCGGAAAAATTTCCGGCAACGAACGCATTGCAGTCATGGCCGCCATTCAGATCGCGGCCGAACTCCTGGGCATGCGGGCCCCCGATGGCCCGCTTGGCGATGTCGCCGTGGGCGACTTCAAAACTCGCATCGACACCATCAATGGCCTACTCGACGAGATCCCGGAATTACAAAACATGTCCGCTAAGTAGTCTGTTAAGATAACAGCTAGTCAAGGTTAGTCCCTGCCGTGTTCGTGACGTGGCCGTTTATTCCTTGAACCAATGCTATCGCTATAGGTTGCCAGATTTTCAGGCAGGCGCGCTCCCTACCGGGAACCCGAAACCTGATTGAAGGCGACCACCTTGAACCTCCGGTTCCAGGGTGCGGGCCTAGACGGCACAGGTGGGGCAGTTCAGTAAAAAAGCCCGCTCAGGCGGGCTTTTTTCATGGCAGCCGGAGTCTCATCATGCCTTCTTGCTTTCGTAAAGTTCGTCAGCTCAACACAATTGCTTCGTTGTCCCTGCTTCTGGTCGGTGCACCCGCCATCGCGGCACATGGCACAACGGGTGTCATGCCTCACCATGGGCCCGCCGGTCACGCCATGCAGGTGCCCCAGGCTTCGTTGCGGGCTCAAGCATCCCAGGAAGTTGTCCAGGATCGTGTGGCCATTACACTTGCGGCTGAAATCAGTGATGATTCTCAACAGGCCGTCACAGAGACCCTGAGCGACAAGCTGGACCAAGCTACCCAGCGTGCAAAATCCCTGGCTGACAAGGCTGTCACGATCACAACAGGTAGCTATCGGGTCTGGCCCATGAACGACGACGATGGAAAAATTTCCAACTGGCGTGGCCGCGGCGAAATTGTGCTTGAGTCAAGCGACTTTGAGGCAGCCTCCAAGTTGGCGGCAGAGCTGGATGAAACGCTTGCGATTGCCTCATTATCGTTTTTTGTAGCGCCTCAGACTCGGGCAGAAAAAGAAGAAGCATTGCTTGACGACGCCGTCCAGGTATTCAATCAGCGTGCCAAGGCCCTCACAACTTCATTAGGCTATTCTGACTACCGCATCAAAGACATTGATCTGGGAGGATCCGGCGCACAGTATTCGGCTGCTCCCAGTGCAGATCAAAGTGTGGGGTTCAAGGCCGCGTCCGCCAGTGTGCCCCTTGAGGGTGGGACGGAAACGATCAGTGTTTCTGTGCAGGGGTCGGTTTATTTGCTTGACGAAACAGCAGAAAACAGCCAATAGCAATCATGGGCAACGACAGCCACTGACCCATTGAAAGCCCAGCCCATAGCAGTCCAAGGAAGGCGTCAGGCTCGCGCGTAAATTCAATCAAAAACCGAAACAGGCCATATCCGGCCAGAAACAGGCCGCTGACTTGACCAACGCGTCTGGGCTTGCTGGCAAACCACCATAACGCCGCAAACAGGACCACCCCCTCTAGCGCCATCTCGTACAGCTGGGATGGGTGGCGGGCAAGTCCGTCATTGGCCAGTGGAAATATCATGGCCCATGGCAGGTCGCTGGTGCGCCCCCATAGTTCGCCATTAATAAAGTTGCCCAGCCGGCCAAAGCCAAGGCCTATCGGGATCATTGGGGCAATGAAGTCCCCCAGAGCCAGAAGGGAACGGTTTGTTTTGCGGGCAAACACCAGCAGTGCTAGCACAACGCCCAGCAGCCCACCGTGAAATGCCATGCCGCCTTCCCACAGATACAGCACGTGTACTGGCGATGCCAGATACTCGGCCGGCTTGTAGAACAGGATGTAACCCAGACGGCCGCCCAGCACCACACCCACTACACAGTAAAAAATCAGGTCCTCCAGGTCGCGCCGTGTCAGATCCGTGGCGCCCTGGCTGATTCGGTATCGGCCAAGCAGCCATACCGAAGCAAAGCCCAGCAAATACATCAGCCCATACCAGTGGACGGCTACCGGGCCAAGCTGAATGGCAACTGGATCAAAGTTGGGGTGTACAAGCATGGGGAATCAGTTCTTGAGCGTGATGAACATGGCCCGTGTTTTAACAGACCGACGGAAGAATTGCGTTGTCAGCGGTCAATGCCTTGTCAACGGCTGCTGTGCGTACTATAAACCGTAAGGCTGTCAGCCAGTGGTAACGAGACAACGATCAATGAAGACGCTATTTATTGCCGGGCGCCAGGCCTTGCTTGCCATCACACTCGCCTTTGGTGCAACTCCCGCTCATGCAGACGACTCCGGGCTGCCTGTCATGCCTGATATTGCACAGGCACAGTGCCTTGGCTGCCATCAAGTTGACCGGCAGCGAGTAGGGCCGGCCTTTACCGCTGTTGCCAAACGCTACCACGAGGCGGATCAGGCCGACGACCACCTGGTCCAGGCTATCCTTCAAGGTAGTCGTGGCCGCTGGGGGGCCATTCCCATGCCCGCGCAATCCCACATCAGCAAACAGGAAGCTGCCGCTATCGCTCAATGGCTATTGTCCCTGCCTCTTGACTGACAACGGGGCGGACCTAATCGGATATAACGCGGTGTTAGCATGGACCTTTAGACAGCACAAATACTCTTTGACAGGACATGCCATGACAGACACCATTATTTTGGGCGGCGGCTGCTTTTGGTGCACCGAGTCCGTATTTCAGTCGCTTGCTGGCGTGCATAGGGTGACGCCCGGTTACGCTGGCGGCCATGTGCAAAACCCTACTTACGAACAGGTGTGCAACGAACGTACGGGGCATATCGAAGTCGTGCGGGTTGAATACGACGCAGACGTGATTGATACCGAGCAGTTGCTGAAGGTGTTTTTTGCAACGCACGATCCGACCACGGTTGATCGCCAGGGTGGTGACATCGGTCCTCAGTATGCTTCAGTGATTTTCTATACGACGCCCGAGCAACAGCAGTCAGCCCGGAAAATCATGCAACAAGCCGAGGAAATCATTGGCGAGCCAGTGGTTACGCGCCTGGAAGAAGCGCCGGAATTCTGGCCTGCAGAGGCCTACCACCACAACTATTATCGTGAAAATGCCCAGCAAGGCTACTGCCAGTTTGTCATTGCGCCCAAGCTGGCAGCGTTGCGTCAGCAGTTTTCGGAATTGCTTGCCACCTCAACTGGCTGACCAGATTTATTGGCGGACCGATATGTCAGGCGCGCAAGTATGGCAATAATGACCAGCGTGACCAGCAGGCGGCCCACGACAATCACCACAGCATTCGCCCCAATGGCAAGTAATAAAAGGGTGTCTTCAATTAACGAGTGCGATAACGAGAGCCAGGACAGAGCCAGCAGCCGTGTGCGTGCTGAAAATGCCTGTTTCTCAGCCTCTTCGATGATGAGCGCGCCCCCATAGCTCAGCCCAAGCAGGACGCCGACCGTTGTAACCGGCGCTGCCCGTTCTTCCAGCCCGGATAGCCGAAGCACCGGGGTGATCAGTAGCGTGATTTTTTGGGTGATGCCTGTGCGGTCCAGAATATCCAGGACGACCACCAGGCACACAATGACGCCAAACGTTAATGATAAGGAGAAGAGCATGGACTGGATCCAGGCCATGTAGCCCGTGTCATTCGCGTCACCAAGCAAATCCGAGCCCTGTAGCCAGCCCAACGGATGGGCGTCTGTGAGCCAGCCCGTCAGCTCAGACAGCCATGCGATAGCCGCGCCATAGCATGCTGCAGTCAAAATCCGCAGGGCAGCTGTGCCACCGAAAGAGGCACCGGCGCGTTTAACAATGGATTGCTCAACGGGGATGTTATGCGCAAACAGCATCATGGCGGCCAGCGCTGTGATTTGTCCGGTGGTCAGATCAAGGGAGCCTGCCAGGCTGGCGAGCGAGGCCAGGCCCCCATAAATACCGGTTAGCAGGGTAGTGGCCCAAATAATCCCGGCTTCGGGCGGTAAATTGGCCAGACCCATAACAGGGCCCAACAGTTGGCCGGTCAAAGCCACCAGGCCGGCTTGCTGGGCCAGGTGCACCAGGATCATTACCGGCACCATGATCTTGGCAATGGTTAAGAACAGGTGCCAGCTGCGGCGCACCGTAGCGAGTATATAGGCAAGAACTGACGACATCGCGCCATTCTAGCCTGCACTTACGTTTTGAGCACTCCGCGTCGGATCTGATCCAGCTCAATGGACTCAAACAAGGCCTTGAAGTTACCTTCACCGAAACCATCGTTGCCTTTGCGCTGAATGATTTCAAAAAAGATGGGGCCAATCTGGTTTTCTGTGAAAATCTGCAGCAGCAGGCCACCGCCGGGTGCTCCGTCCAGTAAAATCCGGTTCTCGCGAAGACGGGCGACGTCCTCTCCATGGTCCGGCAACCGTTTGGCCAGCAACTCATAATAGGTGTCAGGGGTGTCCAGAAAATTCACCTGACTTTGCCTAAGGGACTCGACCGTCTGATAAATATTGTCTGTGGCAAGCGCAATGTGCTGGATACCTTCGCCCCCGTACAAGTCCAGGTATTCCTGAATCTGGCCTTTTTCTTCTGTACCTTCTTCATTGATAGGGATACGAATATTGCCGCAGGGCGATGTCATGGCGCGTGACTTGACGCCGGTGACCTGGCCTTCAATATCAAAGTAGCGTATTTCCCGGAAGTTGAATAACCGCTCGTAGTAATCGGCCCATTCCTGCATGCGACCTTTGTGGACGTTATGTGTCAGGTGATCCACCAGGGTGAGGCCAGCGCCGGTATGGTGTGTGTCTTCCTGCGCATGGGCCGGATCAAGCGGTTCAAAATCCACGTCGTAAATGCTGATATCGCCAATGCCGCCGTGCGCGTATTTTCCCTTCCAGCGGTCGACCAGATAAATCAGCGAGTCCCCAATGCCTTTGATGGCGGGGATATTCAGTTCCATAGGGCCGCTGCCCGAGTCGAATCCCCAAGCGCCCAGTTCTAGGGCACGTCGATAGGCAGCTGCGGCGTCATTGACCCGAAACGCAATGGCGCAAATAGAAGGGCCGTGGCGCCGGGCAAAGCGCTGGGCAAAAGAATCGGGTTCGGCATTGATGAGAAAGTTGATGCCGCCCTGACGGTATAAGGTCACATTTTTCTTGCGGTGCCGCGCGATGGCTTTGAAGCCCAGGGTCTCAAAGATCTTTCCCAGTGCCTGTGGATCGGGGGCGGTGTATTCGATGAATTCAAAGCCTGCTGTGCCCATTGGGTTGTCCCATGGTTCAAACGTGGTGGTCATACTAGCCTCCTTAAGAGCAAGAAATACGGGCGGTGATGAGGAGTGGATACAACAACTATTTTAGATAGAAATCATCGAAATAAGATTGCCAATGATGGCTACAATTGCAGGTATAGAGCAATTTAATTTCTTATATAGCTAGTTTGTAGGCACAATATGTCAAATACCGGGATTGATAGAACAGACAGGCAAATTTTGATCGAACTGCAAAGAGACGGGCGGCTGTCCAACCAGGAGCTTGCCGAGCGGGTAGCGTTGTCTCCCAGTCCGTGTTTGCGGCGGGTGCGGCGTCTTGAGCAGCAGGGGTATATCCAGCGCTATACCGCTGTCATCGACGCACAAAAGGCGGGTATTGGCCTGTTGGCTTATGTCATGATTCGCCTGAATAAAATGTACCGCTCCTCTAAAGGCTCTCTGTCAGATTTTGCACAAGATGTTCAGCAGTGGCCTGAGGTGGTGGAGTGTCATGCCATGTCAGGAGACATGGATTACATGTTGCGTATTCAGGTGGCAGACCTCGCCGCGTTTTCGCGTTTTGCAATGGATACCCTCATGCAACACCCCGCCGTGATCGACATGCGCTCAAGCTTTTCTCTTAAGAAGGTCAAGCAAAGCAAGGGCTTGCCGCTGGTTGGGTAGGGCGGTTGTGTTGTTTGTTGGGGGGTTTGTGCGGGGGTGTGAGAAATATTTTGGCTTATCGTTTGCACGGGGTTTTAAAGGTGTGCTATAGTTCATTTCTTTCGCAGCACAGGCACCAGGGTTAACCCTTACAGCCAGGTGGGGCGAGAGGCAGGAAACGATGGCTTGCCAGGCAAGTTGGCTCTCAAGTTTTTGGGGGTTTTGCACAGCAGGCAGCAAACATTTTTTCTGGGTTGCTTGACAGCCTTTTAAATTTGCTTCATAATTTCGTTTCTTTGCTTATTCGGCACAGCACTTTGTTTTGCCGAACTGCTCTTTAACAACAAAACAACTGATAAGTGTGGGCGCCTGACTGCAGGTGCTTGATACGGCCCGGCAACGGGCCATGCCAAGCAAAAGTGCGCAAGCGCTCACAAGCAATGAAGTGAAATGATGTAAGGACACACAAGACGTGCTTGGCACGTCGAGTATGCCCTTGTCTTTTCTCTTTGAGCGCAAGCGTGGGCAGTGCAGCCTGGCCGTTGGGTCGGGTGGCATTGCCACAAGTCAACACAGAGATTGAACTGAAGAGTTTGATCCTGGCTCAGATTGAACGCTGGCGGGATGCTTTACACATGCAAGTCGAACGGCAGCGGCGGCCTCAATCCTTCGGGTGCGAAGCCGGCCGGCGAGTGGCGAACGGGTGAGTAATGTATCGG
>DAHVSI010000187.1 GCA_027324645.1 Castellaniella sp.
TGGCACTCATTTCGGGGAATGCCTGGCACTGATCGTCGACCCAGACACGCAGGAGCTGGAACACTTTACCGCCCAGCATTTCCTGGTATTGGCCTTCACGGGCCACACAATCGACCACATCACCCGAGTCCCGCAATACACGCAAAATGAGTGCCAGCCCTTTGAACAGGGCTGAAAACGGCTTGGTCCAGTTTTGCAAATCCGTGGCCCGGACATCGGCAGGCTTGAGTTGCCAGGAAAAGTAGGAAGGCATGTCAATCTGTGATGTGCCGCCGGGCACGGCCAGCCGGCCCCGCAAGCTGGCCAGCCATTCGTTGTCACGAAGCACCTGCCCTATGCGTCCCTGCTGGGCAAGTTCGGACGACGCATCCTGGATTTCGGTCAGCATGGCATTGAGTGCCTGCTCGTCGACGCCGGGGTGACGGGCCAAATGGCCCAGAGCGCCGCGTTGGCGCTCAAGGTCTTGCAGTACCGCCCCCCTAAGGTCGGTACGATCACAGATGTCCAGCAAATCAAACAGTGTTGCTACGGCTATTTGATGGTGGTGCGCATCGGTGCCCTGGGCAAAAAAGAACAGTCGATCGAAAAGATATTCGACCCTGAGTAATGCCCTGACGCGCTCGTTGCAAGGGTACTCATAAAGAATCACGCGACAGAAAACCTTTTAGTTTTGATCGGTGGATTGATAATGATTCAGGGACTAGCCTGGCGCTGTGCGACACCACTGTTGGTGTAAGTGCCAAGTTTGCTCCCGAAGCATGTCGATCGTTGTTTGCGCATCGTTACGGATCACGTCATCAGCAACGGCAAGCCGCTGTTGACGTGTGGCCTGAACCGACATGATACGCCCTATCGCTTCGGCCGTCAGCCCACTGCGTGCCTGCACACGCGCAATTTGCGTCGCACGGTCACAGTCGACCACGCAGATCCGGTCCACTTGCTTGCCCCACCGGCCTGACTCAACCAGCAATGGCACTACGAACACGACGTAGCTGCCTGATGCTTGCCTGGCCTGCTTTTGGGCCTCCTGACCAATCAAGGGATGCAAAATACCCTCTAGCCGTTCGCGCGCGGCCGGTTCCTGAAAAACGCGCTCACGCATGGCGGCGCGATCGAGTGCACCATCTGCCGTTATGAGTGCCTTACCAAAGGCGTCCTGGATGGCTGTCATGGCCAGCCCCCCGGGGGCGGTCAGATCATGCGCAATCACGTCGGTATCAATAACGGCGGCCCCCCACTGGTCAAGCCAGTTGGCTACCTGGGTCTTGCCCGACCCTATCCCGCCTGTTAATCCGATTCTAAGCATGTTTAGCGGTCCGCATGTGGGAGACGACATTGCCTGGCAACGCCGTCAGTGGCTATATGGTAACAAGCCAGCCACGCGCTTCGGGCCACAATAAGAACAGCATGGCATGGGCGATGATAAACGGACCAAACGGCTGGCTGATACGCCATGCCCGGGCGCGCCAGCGCACAATGGCATACAGGCTACCCGTCACACACGCCAGCAAAAAAACCAGTATGGCATCATGCGCACCCAGCCAGGCACCCATGCCAGCCAGCAGCTTGATGTCGCCACCGCCCAAGGGGTCCACACCGCGCACGGCCATCCACACCATACGCAATGCCATGGGTAACGCATACCCGGCTACGACACCCTCGAAACTGCTGACTAGCGGCATCCCGGCGCCTAGCCAGGCAGCAACCATACCGCTCCACAACAGCGGCAAAGTCAGTGCATCAGGCAATAGCCGAGTATGCGCATCAATACTGGCCAGGAGCCCCATAACCAACAAAAGCGCACCCAGCATCCAGGCTGGCCAATACAGATGCGGTAGCTGATACGCGAACAACCCGCCGACCAAGCCGCCACATACCGTTACGGTTACCGTGTACCGATCGGGCCATATACAAGCCCGAGCCCATATAATGCGGGTACTGACCTGTTGCATGGTTTGGCAACAGGCGGCCAGCAAGGTTCTTGCGTGCGGAAATGCACCACCATGCAACAACCTGGCATATTGCCTGGCGATGGCAGCTGCCCAGCAACCCGTCACAGCGCCTGCCACCGTCATAAAAATCGTCGGCCCCCACCACAGGAAAACATCATGCTGCATTGCTTATCTCTTATCCGTTATCGCACCCTGGCCACACTGGGGGCTGTGGGTTGCGCATTGCTCGTTGCAGGCTGCGGCACCACCCATGATGCCGAGCGCTACCATAGTTCACGCGAAACCACACAGGCTGATGCCCGGCGGCAGGCACAGGGCGGACGTGGCTCCGTCGCACCGTCCCAGCTCCAGGTGGGCTTTGGACAGGATGAGCAACAAGAAAAAGACGCGCGCCGGCAACAGGAGCAGGAGGCAGAGTCTGACGAACAGCAAGCAGACGAAGAGGGACAAGCCGCCCATACCCCTCCCCGGCCGCTACTGGAAGCCCGTACCTTTCTGGGCACCATGCCTTGCTTGACGGACGACGCCAACTGCCCGCCATCCAGAGTGACCCTGACGTTTGCCCCGAGCGGCGAATGGCGCTCCCGCTCAGAGCCCCTGGGAACCGGATCGCAAACGCCCATCACGCAGCAAGGATGCTGGGAAGTGACCCATGAAGACCCTTTGCGGATTATTTTGCGTACACGCAATGACGGCAGCCGTGCCGCCTTCGAGTTTGCGAATGACAACGTACTGCGCGTGACCCGCTTTAATGGCGTGCAGCCAACGCTGGACTACCACCTGACCCGTCAGCCCGACATTGATGCCATTGACGAGTTGGCCGATAAATCTGCCCTGGATTGCTCTAACTCCTGAGGCGCCTCTTATGCGTCGACACGATGCTGCCAAACGTAGTTGGTGAGTTCAACGGCATTACGCAGCCTGAGCTTGCGAAATACGTTGGCACGATGGATTTCCACCGTACGCTGCGAAATCCCCAGATTGTCGCCAATGAGTTTATTAGGCATGCCTTGCGTCACGCATAGCATGACGTCATGCTCGCGACGGGTAAGCAAGGCAAAGGGAGAACCGCCACTGATATTTGGGTGCTGGTCCGGTTGTGTCATGTCCACCTCCATGCTGAACAAGGTCACAACATTCTTGCAGAGTCCGGCTGCCAGCATAAGCTGGTAAGTTGACTAGGACTTAAATCTCCAGGTTGTCAATCAGCCGGGTATCACCCAAGCGCGCCGCAGCAAGAATGACCAGCGGCTCGCCTTGCTCGATTTCGTGAGGCTCCGGGGCTAACAAGTCACGCTGGCGACGCAGCGAAAAGTAATCGACCTGCCAGCCCCTGTCTGACAATAGCTGATGGCCCCAGGCGCTTAGCGTGTCTGTATCAAGCTTGCCATCCAGCACCTGCTCACGCGCCGCGCTTAGTGCGGCGTACAACTGGGTGGCTTCGGCGCGCTCATGGGCGCTTAAATACCGGTTACGCGACGATAAAGCCAGCCCGTCGGCATCACGCACGGTTTCATGGGCAAGAATATCGACAGGCAGCTGAAACTGGCGGCACATGTTGCGAATCACCATAAGCTGTTGGTAGTCTTTTTTGCCAAAGACCGCAACGCGTGGCTGTACACAGGAAAACAGCTTCATGACAACGGTGCTGACCCCAGTAAAAAACCCGGGGCGGACAGCCCCTTCCAGAATACCGCCCAGACCACCAGGCGGCTGGATCTGAAAGTTCTGCGGCTCCGGGTACATTTCCTTTTCGTTTGGTGCAAACAGCACATACACATCGCGCTCTTGCTCCAGCTTGCGAATATCGTCCTCAAGCGTGCGGGGATATTCACTAAAATCCTCGTCAGGACCAAACTGCAACGGATTGACAAAAATGCTGGCTACAACGGGGTCCCCATGCTGACGCGCCATTTTCATCAAAGCCAGATGGGCAGGATGCAAATTACCCATGGTGGGCACAAACGCTACCCTTAATTGACCACGTAACTGATCACGCAGTTCTTCGATGGTGTGCACGACTTTCAAATGACTTCTCCGTTGCGACAACAACTACAAAACGGGTCAGGCTGCAACCTGAGCGTATGACAGGCGCACATAAATGGGCGCATAGGGTTGTGCCTGAGTGATTTCAAGTAAGGATTCACGAGCCAGCTCGAGCATGGCAATAAAATGAACGACCAGTACTGCTGGTGCTTCGGCTCGATCAAGCCGCTCGGCAAATAGGTCTGAGAATTCCATAAAGCGCACTTCCCCCAACCTGCGCAATATGTCTGACATGTGTTCACGTACCGAAAGCTGTTCGCGGGTGACCTGGTGGCTGGCATTAAGCTTGGCACGATGCATGATTGCTTGCCAAGCCGCCTGAAGATCGGGGACTGAGACGTGGGGCAATTGTTCGACTGTTTCGACCATGGCACTAGCACGGGCAAGCAAGAAATCGCGGCCGGCGTGCGGCCTGGCATCGAGTTCTTGTGCAGCGACCTTGATGGCCTCGTAGGCCAGCAACCGGCGCACCAGCTCAGCACGCGGGTCGTCGACTTCTTCGCCAGTGTCCGCTTTTTTAACCGGCAGCAGCATGCGCGACTTGATTTCGATAAGCACAGCGGCCATCAGCAGATACTCTCCCGCCAATTCAAGGTTATGTTCGCGAATTTGACGCACATAGGACAGGTATTGCGAGGTGACCTCAGCCATGGGGATGTCGAGCACATCAAACTTTTGCTTGCGGATCAGGTACAGCAGCAAGTCCAACGGCCCCTCGAATGTCTCGAGAAAGACCTCCAGGGCATCAGGCGGGATATATAGGTCCTGGGGTATGGCAAATAGCGGCTCGCCATATAACCGCGCCAACGCGACAGTATCTGTGTGTTCAGTCAATCGGGTAGTACACGTAGGGAGCCTGGGGCACACGGGCAGCCCGGAAACCTTCCTGCAGTTCGGGATCAATCCGTCTGTCCCACAAACGGTGCCGGCCCGCGCGCTGGCGCGCCTCGGTATCAGGACGATCCTGCTTGTATGATTTCAAAAACTGGGTAACATCGGATTCGTAATTTTTAGCCATAGCGCAAACACGGTGCCAAACAGTGGTCAAAGACGAATGCAGTGTACAGCACACCTCGTCTGTCCATTATGATAGCGGCTTGTGCCAGGAAACAGAACCGGCCTCCTCCCCCTGCGATTGAATTTTTTCAGAATCATGAAACCAACCATCCCTCATGCATTGAGCATTGCCGGCGTCGATCCGTCCGGTGGTGCCGGCGTATTGGCAGACATTAAGGCCATGAGCGCCCTGGGCACGTATGGCATGGCCGTCGTAGCGGCCCTGACCGCTCAGAACACACAAGGTGTCACCGGCATTCATCCCATTGCCGACGCGTTTGTTGCCAACCAGATTGACACTGTATTTGCTGATATCCGCGTTGATGCCGTCAAAGTCGGCATGCTGGGCCAGCAGGACGTGACACGCATAGTGGCTGAACGGCTGGCTTACTGGCAACCCGCCCATCTGGTGCTGGACCCTGTCATGATTGCCAAAAGTGGCGATCAGTTGCTGGAGCGCGAAGCCATTGCCGAACTGCGCGAGAGCCTGCTGCCGCTGGCGACCATGATTACGCCCAACCTTCCGGAGGCTGGCGTATTGCTGGACGCCCGCCCTGTGGAAACCCTAAAAGAAA
>DAHVSI010000193.1 GCA_027324645.1 Castellaniella sp.
GGCGATTAACAAGGTCTTGATCACGATCTGAGTGAGTCCAGCAGTGAATCGGTTTCGTGACGAACAACGGCCTTGAGCCGTGTTAAAGACAACGCCGGAACCGGGCGATACAACCGGAAAACATAATCGTTTGGGGCTAGCTGATGCTGGCGGTGCCGAAATTGTTCGCGTATGACGCGCTTGATTGTATTGCGAGTGACGGCGCGACGGGCAAAGCGTTTTGCAATAATAAGCCCTAGCCGCGATTGTTGGCCGCAAGCGCGTCCGGTGCGTGGTGCCAACACGACAAACAGCGCACCCTTCGCAACGCGCTGACCCTTAAGGGCATGAACGTATTCGGCGGGGCGAAGCAGGCGCGCTGCTGGGGGAAGTGTGGCACGCATGATAGTAACCGGCCCGGTGTGATGAAACGCCCGAAACGGTTAACAGGGTTAGTTAGACAGCAAGACGCTTGCGGCCCTTGGCGCGGCGAGCGTTGATAACGGCCCGTCCACCACGTGTTTTCATGCGGACAAGAAAGCCATGGTTGCGCTTGCGACGGGTATTAGAAGGTTGAAATGTACGTTTCATGGCGATAGATCCAAGTCAAGTAAAAGAGCCGGAGATAATTGGCGGCACCCATATTTTGCCAAACCAATAGCAAAACCATGGTGTAAGACCAAAAATCTTTGAAAAGCCAGTTATTTCATCAAATTATAGCGGTCCAGTCAAGTCCTCTACACAATAATACGTAGGGTTCTGTTCTGACTGGCTTGTGGATAACTACCCGTTTAACAGGGTAGAATTGAGGTTTGTGTCAAGTGGTGAATATGAACGAATTTTGGCAGACCTGCGTTCAGCAACTGGAGCAGGAGCTTCCTCCCCAGCAGATTAGTGCGTGGATCAAGCCGTTGGTGCCGCTGGCATTCAACGAGGACGATGCTGTCTTGCACTTTTCCGCGCCAAATCGTTTCAAGCTCGATTGGGTCCGAAAAAATTTCACCGGACAAATCGAGGATATGGCGACGGCCTGGTTTGGCAAACAGGTACGTGTGGCTTTTGAGCTGGCAGCGTCATCGGCCCAGCCTGTTGCCAGGCCTGCCTCAGCACCGGCTCCAGCTCCGGACCGTCCGGTTCCGGCTCAACCACCAGTTGCACCTCAGCGCCATGCGTCACCCTCGCCCGAGTCCGACTATCAAGCAGGCGGCATGCCAGATTCACCTGTTATTCCGCCAGCGCACGAAGTGGCAGCCGGTTTGGCACACGACCGGTCCCGGTTGGACATTGAACTTACTTTCGATAATTTTGTAACGGGTAAGGCTAATCAGCTGGCCAGGGCAGCTGCCCTGCAGGTTGCCGAAAACCCGGGTGTTTCGTATAACCCGCTTTTTCTATACGGTGGCGTGGGCCTGGGGAAAACACACCTTATTCACGCTATTGGTAATGCATTGGTGGCAAATGGCCAGGGTTCGCGCGTCAGGTATGTCCATGCCGACCAGTATGTATCCGACGTCGTCAAGGCCTATCAGCGTAAAGCTTTCGACGACTTCAAGCGGTATTACCATTCGCTCGATTTGCTTCTGATTGACGACATCCAGTTTTTTGCGGGAAAAAACCGGACCCAGGAAGAGTTTTTCTATGCGTTTGAAGCCATGGTGGCACAGCGCAGGCAAATCATCATTACGTCCGATACCTACCCTAAAGAGCTGGCCAATATCGATGGCCGCCTGATCTCGCGCTTTGACTCCGGGCTGACAGTGGCCATTGAGCCACCCGAGCTTGAAATGCGCGTGGCCATCTTACTGCGGAAATCCGAGGCAGAAGGTATTGACATGCCTGAAGAAGTTGCCTTTTTTATTGCCAGGCATTTGCGCAGCAACGTGCGCGAGCTCGAAGGCGCACTACGCAAGGTTTCGGCTTATGCCAGGTTTCATGGCAAAGAACAGTTGACGGTCGAGGTCTGCCGGGAAGCACTTAAAGATTTGCTGTCCGTTTCCAACGGACAAGTCACGGTCGAAAACATCCAGAAAACCGTGGCGGACTTTTACAAGATCAAGGTGGCTGACATGTATTCGCGTCGGCGGCCGGCCAATATTGCCTTGCCGCGGCAAATTGCAATGTATCTGGCCAAAGAATTGACACAAAAAAGTCTGCCCGAGATTGGTGACATGTTTGGTGGCCGTGATCACACAACGGTACTGTACGCGGTACGCAAAATTACTGGAGCCCGTGCCAAGCAGATGGAGCTCAACCATGCACTACATGTGCTTGAACAAACATTAAAAGGATAACCATGCAACTGATACAAGCAAGTCGCGACACAATGTTGCGCCCGCTGACCACGGTCTCGGGCATTGTCGAACGCCGTAACACCATGCCCATTCTGGCCAACATTCTGATCAGAAAAGCAGGTAATAACATCGCATTGGTGGGTTCCGACATCGAGGTCCAGATCACCACGACCATCTCGCTTGATGATGAACAAGGCGGTGGCCTTGATGCGCCTGAGCAGGATACGGTGACCACGGTAGGCGCCCGCAAGCTGCTTGATATCTTGCGGGCCTTGCCCGACCAGCGCGATGTGACCATGAGCCTGGTGGACAGCAGGGTTGTGGTGGCAAGTGGCAAAAGCCGCTTTGCTTTGCAAACGCTGGATGCGGCTGACTTTCCGGCAGCCAAGATCCCCGACGCATGGGATGTATCGTTTACCATGCCGCAAAAAACGTTGCGCCACTTGTTCAATATGGTGCATTTTGCCATGGCCCACCAGGATATCCGGTACTATCTTAATGGTTTGTTGTTGGCGGCCGAACCCGGATTTTTGCGTACCGTTGCAACCGATGGCCACCGGTTGGCCCATTGTGGTGCTGCAGTCGATGGGCTGGACGGGACCCAGGATGTGATCATCCCTCGCAAGACTGTGCTGGAAATGCAGCGTCTGCTTGACGATACGGATGATCCTGTCAATATAGATATAGGCGGTGGCCAAATCAGGTTTGTATTTGGCCATGTCGAACTCATTTCCAAACTGGTCGAAGGCAAGTTTCCGGACTTCACCCGTGTGATCCCAACGGGCTATACCCGTCATTTTGATATTAGCCGTGAAAAATTTCAGGGATGCCTGCAGCGTGCCGCTATTTTGACGACCGACAAACTGAAAGGTGTCCGTTTTCAAATTGCCGACGACGTGCTGACGATCACTTCTTCAAACGCCGAGCAGGAAGAGGCTCGCGAAGAGCTGGATGTTGATTACGCCCACGAGCCTCTGGACGTTGGTTTTAACGTCAGTTATCTGCTTGATGTGTTGGCCAATGTCAAAGATGACACCATACGGTGGTCTGTGCAGCCCGATGTGAATGCGTCTGCGCTGATCACATCGCCTGGCGACGATCAGTTCAAGTATGTTGTCATGCCCATGAGAATCTGAGTTATCAGGGAATAAAACCATTTATGTCTGATCAAAATATGAATGCCGATCCGTCGGCCTATGGATCCGAATCAATCCGCATGCTTAAAGGGCTTGAGGCTGTACGAAAGCGCCCAGGCATGTACATTGGCGACCCGTCGGACGGTACAGGCCTGCACCATATGGTGTTCGAGGTGCTGGACAACTCCATTGATGAGGCGCTGGCCGGTCACTGTGACGACATTGAGGTCGTGATCCACACTGATAACAGTATTTCCATTACTGATAACGGCCGCGGGATCCCTACCGATATCCACCAGCATGACGAATCCGGTCGCAGTGCGGCAGAAATTGTCATGACGGAATTACACGCCGGGGGCAAGTTCGACCAGAACTCCTACAAGGTGTCGGGTGGGTTGCACGGTGTTGGGGTAGCCTGTGTCAACGCGTTGTCAGAATGGCTGCAACTTACCATCTGGCGCAACGGACACGTCCACGAGATTGAATTCAACCGTGGCGAACGGGTAGCCCCGTTAAGCGTCACTGGCGACACCACACGCACAGGTACACGTGTTCGCTTTCTGGCTGATGAAGAGATCTTCAGCAACATTGATTTTGATTATGACGTTTTTTCAAAACGTTTGCGCGAGCTGTCGTTTCTGAATAACGGGGTCAAGATCCGTCTGGTGGACGAACGCCAGGACAAGGAAGAAGACTTTGCTTTTCTGGGCGGCGTCCAGGGTTTCGTTGAATACATCAATCGCAACAAGACGGTTTTGCACCAGAATGTGTTTGCCGTCAGTACCGAATCCACTGCCGGCGACCAGCCCATAGGCGTCGATGTTGCCATGCAATGGAACGATGGTTATACCGAGACAGTGCTGTGTTTCACCAACAATATTCCGCAGCGCGATGGGGGGTCGCACCTGACCGGACTGCGCTCCGCCATGACTCGGGTGATCAATAAATATATTGCCGATCACGAACTTGCCAAACGCGCCAAGGTGGACACCAGCGGTGACGACATGCGCGAAGGCCTGGCCTGTGTGCTGTCAGTCAAGGTGCCCGAACCAAAATTCAGTAGCCAGACTAAGGACAGACTGGTTTCCAGTGAGGTGCGTCCGGCCGTTGAAGAGGCTGTTGGCCGCACACTTGAAACCTGGCTTCTTGAAAATCCTGCTGATGCACGGGCGCTATGTGACAAGATCATTGACGCAGCACGGGCACGGGATGCGGCACGCCGAGCACGTGAAATGACCCGGCGAAAAAGCGTGCTTGAAGGCGCCGGGCTGCCGGGCAAGCTGGCAGATTGCCAGGAAAAAGATCCGGCGCTGTCCGAGCTATACATTGTCGAGGGTGACTCGGCAGGGGGCTCTGCCAAGCAGGGCCGGGACCGGAAGTTTCAGGCTATTTTGCCGTTGCGCGGCAAGGTGCTCAACGTTGAAAAAGCACGGTTTGACAGGTTGATCGCCAGTGAACAAATCACAACGCTGATCACCGCACTAGGTACCAGCATTGGGCCTGACTTTGATATCGACAAGTTGCGTTATCACCGCATCATTATCATGACAGACGCGGACGTTGATGGAGCCCACATTCGTACGTTGCTATTGACGCTACTGTATCGTCAAATGCCGCAGCTGGTTGAGCGCGGTCATGTTTATATTGCCCAGCCGCCCTTGTACAAGGTCAAAGTTGGCCGGGACGAGCGCTACCTCAAAGACGAATCTGAAGAAGCGCAGTTTACCTTGCACATCGCGTTGCGTGGCGCTGAACTCGTCCCTCACGAGGGGGCGGAGCCTATCACGGGTGAAGCACTGGAAGAGCTGGCGCGACAGTACATTCTTGCGGACTCTGTCATTACCCGTCTGGCCCGCACACGCGACATGGAAGCCCTGTCGGCCATGGCTGAAGGCGTGGCGCTACAGCTTGATGATGAAGCTGCAGCACGTGCCAGTGCGACACGACTGCAAGAGGCGCTCAAAGACGCCACGACACACAATGGGGTAACGGTTGAGGCCCGCTACAACGATAAAACCGAAGAATGGCAAGTTGTGGTCAACCGCATGCATCACGGCAATGTGCGCGTGAGCGTGTTTGATTCCGCTTTTGTTCGGGGTTCAGACTACGGCGTATTGTCGCGTGCGGCCGAGACCTTTGTGGGCTTGCTGGGTGACGGGGCCATGATTTCCCGCGGTGAAGGCGACCGGCGCAAAGAGAAGTCCATTACTGACTTCCGTGATGCCATGCACTGGTTGCGTAATGAGGCCGAACGCACCATTACCAAGCAGCGTTATAAAGGCTTGGGGGAAATGAACCCAGACCAGCTTTGGGAAACCACGATGGATCCGGCCAATCGTCGCTTGCTGCAAGTGCAGATTGAGGACGCCATTGCTGCCGACGAAATCTTCACTACGCTGATGGGTGACGAGGTAGAACCGCGTCGTGCCTTTATCGAAACCCACGCCATGCAGGCCGTAAACCTGGATATTTAAACCAGTTGTAGAGACACCCATAAGATGAGAATCGGAGGGTCATAACTTGAGAAGGTTATGGCCCTCGTTCTTTTGATAGCTTAGCTTAATGGGTGCGGAAGTAGGGTCGAGGTAGTGTAGGTGAAGGGTGTCGGTTCGATACGGTTGTGACCAGCAACTTCGGGACATGCTTCAGATAAGTCAACAGACGTTCAGGTATTAATTCAAACTTAGTCGGACATGTGCCGTCAGATAGGATCGAGTTGGGTCCGAAACTGCTGCTTTCGGCCAAGGGCGGACGGTCATCAATGGAATAGCGTGGTCGCCCGAACGTTTCATCGATCTCACAACAGACTCCTGTATGTCAGAAAATTCTGTGAGGCTTTTGACTCTTGCCTGGAGCGGTAAACTTATTTAGCGGTCGAGCTGACGCCGTGATCAGCATGGCAGGCGTCATCTTTATGCGTCAAAAACTATGCGGTGATGATGCGGCACGCGCAAAGCTCGACGGCGATTGACCGAGTGCTTTGCGAAACATGCTGGAAAATGCGTTTGGACTGTCATAGCCCAAATCCAAAGCAACTTGCGTGACGGGTGCGCCGGACGATAGCTTGGGCAGGGCTGCCAGCAGGCACGCCTGCTGGCGCCAGGCGCCAAAGGACATTCCGGTTTGTTGGCGGAACAGCCGTGTGAAGGTGCGCAGGCTCTTGTTCAATTCGCTGGCCCATGCTTGCGGAGTCGCGCGGATATGGGGCTCTCGCAGGAATTTTCTGCACATTTTTGCCAGCTGGCAATCACGGGGCATAGGCGCAAAAAGCGGCAAGATGGGCGCGATGTGCAGCTCGTGCAGAATAAGTTGCGCCAAGGCCCCGTCGCGCCCCGATTCGTCATACTGCGCCGGAATGTCGGCGGACGCGACTAGCAAGTGGTGCAGCAGAGGTGAGACGCTCAGTACCTCGCAATCGCCGGTTACACGCGGCACCGCATTGGGCTCGATATATATACTTCGAGTGCTGACGCCATGCATACGTACACGGTGGCGTTTTCCGGCCGGAATCCACACGCAGTTGTACGGAGGCACCACCCACGCGCCGTCGTCGGTATCGACTTCCATCAAACCCGTCATGCCATACAGCAGCTGTGCGCGGCGATGCGTATGGGTATCAAGCAGGGTTCCGGCGGGATAGTCGGTTCCGATGGCAACCATGACGCGCGTGATGTGATCAACGGTGTCCAAAGCGATGTTCAGCATAAATAAGACCGATGGCCGAAATTAGATCATTATTGACCGGTCTTCGAAAGTAAGCCAGTCAGGCGCAAGCTATCGTACGGTCTTTATGACAAGATGGAGTGTCGCATCGTGTATCTGCTTTTGTTGTGTTTTGGTGGCTTGGCCGGCATCACGACCGTGTTGTTCGGCTTCGGTGGCGGCTTCGTCATCGTTCCTTTGCTCTATACCGTGTTGACCGGAGCCCATGGCGCGGACACCGGGGTCGGTCATGCCGCCATGCAGATCGCCGTTGCCACATCAACCTGCGTCATGATCTTCGGTGCGGCAATGGCTACGCTGCGCCATCACCGGGCTGGAACGCTGCAGTGGAACGACGTTCGACCGTTAGCGGGCTACATTGCACTGGGTGCCATTTTCGGTGCGGTGGCTGCGGTTTCGCTAAGCAGTGACTGGGTGCGATGGGCTTTCGTTATCTATCTGGCAATCACGATTCTGGATGCGATATTGCGGCCAGGTTTCATGCACACGGTCGCATCAGAGATGCGCCCCATGCGTCGGTCGGCGACCGCCACAGTGGGTGTGCTTATCGGCAGTATTGCCGCCCTCCTGGGAGTGGGGGGTAGCGTGATGACGGTGCCCCTAATGCGTCGACGAGGAGCAAGCATGACTGCCGCGACGGCCATGGCCAACCCGCTGTCGC
>DAHVSI010000199.1 GCA_027324645.1 Castellaniella sp.
AGCGCCTGCGCAAGCTGTTGCGTAGCGAACAAGAGCCAGGCTCAAACCACAAGGTGACAGTCAACACAGCCTTCAGACAAGTCATGCAGGCCTGCGCGCAGCCCGCTCTTGGCCGCGAACAAACATGGATCACGGCCGACATCATGCGTGTCTATCAGGATTGGCATCGTGCCGGGCACGTGCATAGCATTGAGGTGTGGCAGGCCGATAGCCTGATCGGCGGGCTGTATGGCGTGTGCCTGGGGCGTTTCTTTTTCGGTGAATCCATGTTCACCCGTCAATCGGATGCCAGCAAAATTGCATTGGTGTACCTGGTACGCCTGCTTGAGCGTCATCAAATCTTTCAGATTGACTGTCAGCAGGAAACGGCGCACCTGGCCAGCATGGGGGCCCGGCCGGTTTGCCGGGATCATTTTCTTACCATGCTTGAGACCGCCATGGCTGCTCCCACACCCCAATGGGGCGCCGGCCAGCTGTTGCAATCAGGCGAACTTGTCCAGGCCCCAGACCTGGCGTCATAATGGCTTAAAGTGCATCAGGCACGGAGCCAGTATGAGTCGTCCTACCGAGACCGCGTTGCAAACGCTGCAGTTGTACACAACAGCCGATTATCCGTGCAGCTATCTGCCCCAGCGTGTCGCCCGCTCGCAGGTTGCTGCACCGGCACATCTGATTACGTCCGACGTCTACGACCGACTGATCGAGCACGGGTTTCGACGCAGTGGCTTGTACACTTACCGTCCCCAATGTCGTGATTGCCAGGCGTGTATTCCCATACGTATCGATGCACGGGCATTTGAGCCACGGCGCTCGCAACGGCGTGCATGGCGACGCCACCAGCATCTGTCGGCGCGCATGATGCCTCTGCACGAGCGTACCGACCATTATGATCTGTACTGTCGGTACCAGCAGGCCCGCCACGCCGGAGCAGGTATGGACGAAGACATGTATCAGCAATACACCCAGTTTTTGCTTGCCAGCGCAGTCACCTCTCGCCTGGTTGAATTCCGCGATCCAGAAGGCTTTCTGCAAATGGTTTCTCTGGTCGATTTGCTGGATAATGGCCTGTCGGCGGTTTATACATTTTTTGATCCGCAGGTGCCGGGCAGCCTGGGTACGTATGCCATTCTGTGGCAAATGCAGCAGTGCCAAGAAATGGGCTTGCCCTGGCTGTATCTGGGATACTGGATCGCCAATAGTCCTAAAATGGCGTACAAGTCTCATTTTCAGCCCGCACAGCTCTTGCGTGACGGCCAGTGGGTGCAGGCCCACCTGGCCGCCCCTTCTTAGTTTTCGTCCATATCCATGTCACTGCTGTTCAATACCTATCCGCTCCTTCGGCCGCTGCTGTTTTCTCTTGATGCCGAAACGGCCCATGACCGCACCCTGCCTGCGTTAAAAAAGCTGGTAAATTGCCGGGCCACACGGGCATGCCTACAGGCACGGGTGTCGGATCATCCCACGACCCTGATGGGGCTGTCGGTGCGCAACCCGGTCGGGCTGGCGGCAGGGCTGGATAAAAATGGGGCCTATATCGATGCTCTGGGGCACTTGGGTTTTGGGTTTGTGGAAGTCGGTACCGTCACACCCGTGGCACAGCAGGGCAACCCGCGACCGCGCCTGTTCCGGCTGCCGCAGTCGCAGGCCCTGATCAACCGCATGGGGTTCAATAATCTGGGACTCAAGGCTTTTGTCGCCAATGTCAAAACCAGCACATGGCGTGATCAGGGCGGCGTCCTGGGGCTCAATATTGGGAAAAATGCCGTCACCCCCAATGACCAGGCGGTCAATGATTATCTGGCGGGTCTGGAAGCGGTGTATCCGTATGCCGATTACATTACCATCAACATTTCATCGCCCAATACGGCCAATCTGCGTGACCTTCAGGGGCAGGACGAGCTTTCTGCCATGCTTGCACCACTGAAGCGCAGGCGTGAAGCGCTGGCCGATGAGTACGGGTACCGCGTCCCCCTGGCCGTCAAAATAGCGCCCGACCTGACACAGGAGCAAACAGACGCCATTGCGACGGTCTTGCAACAGCAAGGCATTGACGGTGTCATCGCCACCAACACCACGCTATCCCGCGAGGCGGTCGCCGGACAGCGTCATGCCTCTGAAACTGGCGGGCTATCCGGCCCACCGGTGCATGAGCTCTCCTTGCCGGTCATTGCACAATTGCGCGACCGGCTAGGTCCGGACATCGCTATCATTGGTGTTGGGGGAATTGTGTCCGGCCAGCAGGCACTCGAAAAACTGTCGGCCGGTGCAGACGCAGTCCAGCTGTATACAGGACTGATCTATCGGGGTCCTGCCCTGATCAGGGAATGTGTCCAGGCCCTGCGGACTCAGACTGCGCCGCGCACAAAGGAGTCAACATGAGCCAGTATTCTTCAGCCAACGCCATGCAGACAACCGTGGTGCGCGTCACAGGGCATGTACAGGGCGTCAGTTTTCGTTTTAATACTGTACGCCAGGCACGCACGTTAGGCGTGACGGGCTGGGTGCGTAACGAGGCAGATGGCTCTGTGCGGGCATTGTTGCAAGGGTCTGCCGACCAGATTGACGACATGCTTGCCTGGCTGGGGGTAGGCCCCGCAGCGGCACGGGTGGACGGTGTAACCATCGAGTCAGAAGGCGCAGCCGACCGACTGTATGACCACTTTCAGCAGCGTTAATGGCTTAACCTTGCGTTGCCAGGGTCCAGAACCCAGGTAAAAAACATTCCGACACCATCAGGGGCTGGCTATCCAGCCAAAAGGTCGAGCTGCGCGCCAATAGGGTTTGTGCCGGTGGACACGTGTCGGGCAGGGCGTGCCTGACCGTTTGGTACAGCGGTTGTTCTGCGTGTAGCTGACTGGTGCGGAAAGGCGAACGCGTGATATGAGGGTCGTGATACAGCATATCGGCCAGGGGGCGAGTTTGCAGCGATCGCATGCCTGCCCACTGTTGCGTGGATGCGTCCAGGGGAGTGATGCTGCGTGCCACGACACTGGGCACGTCGCCGATAGACATCATGATTTCGCGGATCCAAACGGGATGCTGCGCGATTAAGTCTAGTAGCCAGGCTTCGTCCTGGGGCAGGGTGCCTGCGCGTTCGTCCAGTGCAACCAGCGTAACGTGACCTAGCTGCCGTAGTCCGGCCGTAAGCGCACCGGGACGCTGTAACCAGCGTGCCTGGACGGGACTGGCCTGGGCGACGGTGCCGCTATGCCAGTTGCTGCCTGAAGAATCTGGTGTGCTATGGATGTTAAAACTGGAGGCGCAACCCGGAGTCGAACCGAGGTACACGGATTTGCAATCCGCTGCATAGCCACTCTGCCATTGCGCCTTGACTTCATGTATGCATGTAAAGCACGCCATTATAGCGTATTGTGTACGCAGAAAGAATAGCCGGCATGCACACAGGCCACCGTTGCTGTAACCGGGCATTTCCATTGCAGCGTGCTTGTGGTATAGCTGTGGGCACAAAAATATATTACGGAGACAAACCATGCAGCCAGGCTGGCTGGTATTGGTATCGATTGGCTACGCGGCCTTGCTGTTTGCGGTGGCGTGGGTTGGTGACCGCTATCCGCTATATCCCCAGCAGCGCTGGCTGCGCCCGGCTGTGTACAGCCTGGCGTTGGCCGTGTATTGCTCGTCATGGACGTTTTACGGTGCTGTCGGGTCGGCCGTTCGCTATGGCATTGGCTATTTCCCCATTTATCTGGGCCCGCTGTTATTGCTGATTTTTGGCTGGCGCCTCATTGAGCGTCTGGCTCTGATTGCCCAGTCGCAAAATACTGTATCCATTGCCGACTTCCTGGCCGCACGGTACGGCAGATCGCAAGGGCTTGCGGCCATTGTTGCGCTGATTGCCATTATTGCGGCTATCCCTTACTTGACACTGCAGTACAAGGGCGTTGCCATTAGTCTCGAGATTCTGGGCGGTCCCGAAATGCTGTCCACCTACGG
>DAHVSI010000200.1 GCA_027324645.1 Castellaniella sp.
CTGCGTGCGTACATCGGTCGACGCGCCCAGGCCCTCGATGCGGCTTCTGAGCAGTTCGCTGATCTCTGACGGGTTAAGTTGCATGTTCAGACTCCTGGAATCCTGTTGATCGTGTCGCTGCTTAGGCGACCAACGTATCGCGCATGCTGCCCAGGCGGGCCTGCACGGAAGTGTCAAGCACCTGGTCGCCTACCACGACGCGCACCCCACCGATCAGATCGGGGTCTACCGTGACCACAGGCTTAAGCTTGAGGTTGAATTTTTTCTCCAGCCCGTCCATCAGCCCGGCCACCTGTTCATCCGACAGGGGGAATGCGCTGATGATGTCAGCCTGGGCCGAGCCATCGAGTTGGTGACGCAGTCCTTCGAACTGTTGTGCAATCTGCGGCAGCAGCAGCACGCGGTCGTTTTCGACCAGCAGCTCGATGAAATGGCGGACGTTATCGGTTAGCGGGTTTTTGACCAGCTCGGTGAACAGGGTAATACGCTGCTCGATGCTGATACGCGGATCGGACATCGCATCGCGAACCTCGGTGTGGGCAGCAAGCTCGGAGAGCTCGGACAGCAGCCCACTCCATGATTCGAGCGTAGCGTTGTCGGCCTTGGCCGAAGCAAAAGCGGCTTCGGCGTAGGGGCGAGCGATTGTGGATAGTTCAGCCATAATCTGCCCTGTGTCAGAGTTGCGCTTTGAGCTGATCAAGCAGCTCTGCGTGAGCCGTTGCGTCGATTTCGCGACGCAGTATTTGCTCGGCACCCTGAACGGCCAACGTGGCAACCTCTTCGCGCAGGCCGTCACGGGCACGCTCGGCTTCCTGCGCAGCATCCTGCTGTGCCTGGGCCACAATGCGGGCCTTTTCTTCCTCGGCTTCACGACGGGCCTCGTCAATCATGGCTGAGGCCTGTCTTTCGGCTTCGCTCATGCGGGCGTGTGTTTCGGTCTTGGCCGAGGCTTCGATGACGCTGATCCGAGCTTGCGCCTGGGCCAGGTCAGCCTTGCCCTTATCGGCAGCAGCCAAGCCGTCAGCAATTTTCTGCCGACGATCGTCCATTGCTTTCGTGAGGGGTGGCCATATGAATTTCATGGTAAACCACGCCAACACGAAAAACACGATCATCTGAAAAAAGAGAGTCGCGTTTAAGTTCACGGTCGTTTCCCTTTAACACCATTCGACCATGGGCAATACGCACATGGTATGGAAGGTTGACGCCACGGGCTGCAAGAGCAACGGGTTGCCTGCCACAGCCCCGTGGCAACCTGGCCCGCGCACCCCAATGGCGACGCAGGCCCCCAAACCCTGTTGCCTAGGCGACAAACGGGTTGGCAAATGCAAACAGCATGGCAATACCAACGCCGATCAGGAAGGCCGCGTCGATCAGACCGGCCAGAAGGAACATCTTGGTCTGCAGAGCGTTCATGAGCTCGGGCTGACGGGCCGATGCCTCGAGGTACTTACCACCCATGATGGCAATACCGATACAGGCGCCGATAGCACCCAATCCAATGATGATACCGCAAGCAAGAGCAACAAATGCGACGTCGGTCATGAGAACTCCTTGGTGAATATAACCGGATAATCAAAACTAGAAAATGAACAGTGGACGCGGACAGTACCGCAATTGGCGCTACCTTGCGGCATGCGGCAAAACTGATCAATGACTTTCATGCGCCTGCCCAACATAAACCAGGGTCAACATCATGAAAATGAAGGCCTGCAACAGCACAATCAGGATATGAAAGATGGCCCAGATGGAACCAGCCAGGATATGGCCGATGCCCAGACCTATGCTGGCAGCGTTAAAGCCTGTCCATGCCCCGCCCAGCAAGGCGATAAGCATAAAGATAAGTTCGCCGGCAAACATGTTGCCGAACAACCGCATGCCCAGCGATACAGTCTTGGCGGCGTATTCAATCAGGTTCAACAGGAAGTTGAACGGAGCCAGAATGAGGATGGCTGGGCCAGGCGCGGAAAATGGCGCAGCAAACAATTCTTTAACGAAACCAAGCGGATTCTTGAGCTTGATGCCGTAGTAAAACGAGATAAGCAGCACGCCCAGAGACATGCCCATGGGCACGTTAAGGTCGGCAGTTGGCAGAATGCGATGGAAATACAGGGCATCGCCGTGCTCGGCGCCCAGACCTGTATTGGCAAACGTCCAGGGCAACAGATCGACCGGTAGCAGGTCGAGCGTGTTCATGAGAGTGATCCACAAGAATATGGTGAGCGCCAGCGGCGAAACAAACCGGCGGGACTCATCGTTGGGGATGATGCTTTTGGCCTGGTCCTCGACCCAGCCAACCAGCATTTCTACAGACATCTGAAAGCGCCCTGGCACGCCCGCAGTGACTGACTGCGCTGCACGCCACAGGAAATACAGGACGATGGCCCCCATCAGGATGGACCAGAACATCGAATCCCAGTTGATGATGTCAAAACTGGCGACAGCGTTTTGCTTTTCACCTATGTTGTTTAGGTGAACCAAGTGGTGCTGAATATAACCAGATTGTGGCGAGATATCACTGGCAGCCATCTGAACCCTTATCCTGTATGCGCTCGGGGCCTACAAGCCCAGAGGAATCAATCGGTAGCGCTACGGCAGTTTGCGTACAGCCATAAGCAGCACGTAGCCCTTCAACACACTTAGCAGCCCTGCCAGCAGCGCCGGCCACACAATCCAGTCATGTGCCAGCCATGCCGCCAGGCCAAGGATGGCCAGCGCTGTACCCAACTTGAAGGCCTCGCCCCAGAAAAACATATAGGCACTGGGGCGCGCCGGACCCAGCAGGCCAAGCAACAAACGCAAGGCAAACAGGGCATTGGGCACAAAATAAGCCGCCGCACCAACCAGGGCCGATACAGCGGCAGCGCTACCTGCAATCATCCCGGAAAGCAGCACGGCGATTAACGCCATAATGGCCTGCGCACCCAGCGTCCAGACAAGTCCAAAACGGGCGCGGTGGTCAATAGCCTGACGCTGTGCTTCGGTAAGCGCAAGCTGCCTGGTGGCTTCTTGCACCTTATGCTGATTTGGCATCATGGCCTGTTAACCCAGCCGTTTCACGAGAACTGCAAGTGTAAAGCGCGTAAAGTATAGCGTTAACTTTCATGGTTGCGCAAATGCGGCGGCCCGCCTGGCTGCCCGGCAAGCAGCCCCCAGGCGTACAACCGCGGCATGTGGCCAGTTAACGATGTTTGAACTCAGGTTTGCGTTTTTCAACAAACGCCTGCATCCCTTCTTTCTGGTCTTCGGTGGCAAACAGGGCATGGAAATTGCGGCGCTCGTACATCAGTGTCTCGTTCAGGCTGCCTTCGAACGCCATGTTGATGCATTCCTTGGCCATCATGACCGACGGCAGCGACATGGAGGCAATCACCGTTGCTGCATCGACGGCCTCTTCCAGCAATTTATCCAGGGGCACCACGCGCGACACCAGGCCACTGCGCTCGGCCTCGTCTGCGTCCATCATGCGCGCAGTAAGCGCCAGGTCCATGGCTTTGGCCTTGCCCACGGCACGCGGCAAGCGCTGTGTGCCCCCATACCCGGGAATGACGCCAAGCTTGATTTCGGGCTGGCCAAACTTGGCGTTGTCGGCTGCTATGATGATGTCGCATAGCATGGCCAGTTCGCACCCGCCGCCAAGCGCGTACCCTGCTACTGCCGCGATAACGGGTTTGCGCAGGTCTGCCAATGCGGACCAGTCACCGCCAAGATAGTCACTTTTATACACGTCCATGTACGACCAGTCTTTCATACCGCCAATATCAGCCCCTGCGGCAAACGCACGCTCATTACCGGTAAGAACCATGGCACCAATGCTGTCGTCCTCATCAAATTTCTTCATGGCGCCATACAGCTCGGCTATGACGTCGTTGTTAAGCGCATTGAGGGCCTTGGGCCGATTTAGCGTCAGGATTGCTACACGATCTTGTACTTCTATCTTTACTAATGGCTCTGACATGGATTGCCTCTCCCAAATACATATATGAAAAACGAACACATAAGCTATAGCGTAACCCCATTTGACCCGTCCGGACACAGGTTGCGAGTCAGGCTGTATATAAGCCAGCCCAACCCACAAGGCCAGGAACTGTTCATGCCTGCCTGGATACCTGGCAGCTACCTGATTCGAGACTTTTCCCGCCAGGTGGAAACCATCCAAGCTACCTGTGAGGATGAAGCAATAGCCATAACCAAAAGTGGCAACCATACTTGGGTATGTCAGCCATGCAGTGGCGCACTGCTCATTGAATACACCGTATATGCATGGGATCTTTCTGTTCGTAGCGCCCATCTGGACGAAAGTCATGCATTTTTAAACGGCACCAGCGTCTTCCTGGGCGTTAGCGGGCAAGAACATAAGCCCTGCACAGTGACCGTTTGCCCACCTCCCCACACTAGCAACTGGAGCGTATACACCACCCTGCCAGAGGCAACGCAGCACCCCGAAGCCGCACAGCGGCATGGCTTTGGTGCATACCAGGCCCCCGACCATGACGCGCTGGTTGATCACCCCATAGAAATGGGTACCTCACAGACTATCAGCTTCACTGCCCACGGCGCCGACCATGAACTTGTATTTACCGGCGTTATACCTAATCTGGACCTGGATCGTATCGCTGCCGACGTAAAAAAAATATGCGAGGCACAAATAGAGCTGTTTGATCCAATGCATCTGAAAGCGCCATTTATTGACAGCTCAGACAGATATGTGTTCATGACCACAGTCACAGGCGACGGTTATGGTGGATTGGAACATCGCTCTTCCACAGCGCTGCTTACATCGCG
>DAHVSI010000202.1 GCA_027324645.1 Castellaniella sp.
AGGCACGGCGCTGCGCGCAACCCCGTTTCTGCCTCTCTTGTTCATGTCCACCGTCATGGCAGGCGCAGGTATTGCTGTGTGCAATGTACTGCTTCCTGGACTGATCAAAAGGGATTTTGGGCAATGGGCCGCCGTCATGACGGGCCTGTTCACCATGGGCCTGTGCGCTGGTGCCGCAAGCGCTGCCGCCTTTACCCAGCCATTACGCAATGCGCTGGGGGAATCCTGGATGGCCGCCCTAGCATTCTGGGCGCTGCCTGTCCTGCTTATTGCCGTCATCTGGGCACCACGGGCCTGGCGCCAAGAGCGCATTCAACGCCTGACTGCGCGCAGGCCACAAGGCCTTTGGCGCAGCCTCCTGGCCTGGCAGGTCACACTGTTCATGGGCCTCCAGTCGGCACTGGCCTACATCATGATGGGATGGCTGGCGCCCATGTTGCGCGAGCGCGGTCTTGACGCCGGTACCGCCGGCTACGTCGTGGGCGCGTCCATTGTGGCGCAAATGGCGGCTACGCTCATCATCCCTTCCCTCGCGGCGCGCTTGCGCAACCAAAGTGCCCTGGCTCTAGGCATTTCCGTTTTGACCACTCTGTCCTTCCTTGCCTGCCTGACCATGCCGCTGTCTACAATCTGGGTATGGGGCAGCTTGCTGGGCATTGGACTGGGCGCGTCCATTGCTTTGGCTATTATGCTTATTGTCCTGCGTTCAGCCGATTCGGGCACGACTGCAGTACTGTCGGGCATGGCACAGGGCGTAGGTTACGTTGTTGCCGCAATGGGCCCTCTAATCGTGGGAATTTTGCGGGATATTAGCGGCAACTTTAATAATGCCCTGATCCTGATCCTGCTGGTTGGTATTGCCCAGGCATATTGTGGTTTTGGAGCAGGCCGCGCCCTGCATGTGCAACCTAAGCAACGAAAGGGCTAAATGATTATGTCCAATCAACCCGCTGTTTTTGTTCTGGTTCATGGTGCCTGGCACGGCGGATGGTGTTGGCACCATGTGGCCCGGCAGTTACGTGCGCAAGGCCATGCTGTGTACACCCCCACCCAGACCGGGTTGGGTGCGCGGCACCACCTTTTGTCCGACGCCATTACGCTAGACACGTTTGTTGATGACATCGGCAACCTGTTGCTGTGGGAAGACTTGCATGACGTGATGTTAGTGGGCCACAGTTTTGGTGGGCTGAGTATTAGCGGTGTGGCTGACCGCATGCCAGAACGTATTCGACATTTGGTTTGGCTGGATGCCTTTATTTTGCAGCACAACCAAAGCACCATGTCGACACTGCCTGACAAGGTGGTCAATAAGCTGCGTAGCCTGGCGCAAGCATCAGAAAGCGGCGTGGGACTACCAGCGCCGTCTGCGGCAGCACTGGGCGTGACCGACCCTGATCAGGCCAGCTGGGTCGAACAGCTATGCACGCCCCACCCCATTTCCACCTACGAAAATACCTTGCAGCTGCAGCACCCGGTGGGCAACGGCCTGCCCAGCACCTATATTGCCGTTACACCAGAATACATGCCCACATCAAGCAGCCGAGACTTTGCCCGGACACAACCTAATTGGCGCTATCTGACATTGCAGGCGGGGCACGACGCCATGGTGACTGCGCCCAATGATGTCAGCCGACTATTACTGGACCTGGTTTAACAGTTTGCAGCTGAAGCATCCCAACATAAAGTGGCCACCCACAAAAAAACCGGGCCCACATTGTGTGGGCCCGGTTGCTTGACTGATCAGTCTACGCCTGCCGTAAAGGCAGACGCGGTAATCAGATAACTTTGATCATCGAGGCTTGAGGGCCTTTTTTACCCTGAGCTGCCACAAACGATACACGCTGATTTTCTTCGAGCGTCTTGTGACCCTCACCCTGGATGTCGCTGTAATGCGCGAAAAGGTCTTTACCGCCGGATTCAGGCATGATGAAGCCGTATCCTTTGTCGTTGTTGAACCATTTCACGATACCAATTTCTGTTTTCAATGTACTTACCTTAAATATAGAACAGGGAAATATTTCCCTAAACAAACTATAGTCCGCCGCGACAGCTAACACCAGCACTGTTACCAAATACTTACACTATTGTTCTGCAGCGCTAAGCCAGTGCATATTTGACCGGTCTACAAACGTTTCGTAGCTGATTGGCGCATCGGCTTCGGCATGCTCGCTGTTCTGGTGCCAGTGCACAAATGCACGCCCTGTTGTTGCGTCGTACACAGCCTTGTATAAGTAGGTCGGTATCGCAACCTCGTTTTGCCCGATTGTCTTGGGTTGGGACTTGTACACAGGCCCGGTAACCACATAGACATCGCCCTTGGCACGCTTGACGTACTTGCGCACATCCTGCTCGATCTTGTTCCATGCCCCACGGTTATGCTGGGCATTTTGCGGCACCATATTCGCCAGGCTAAAACTTTGCGCCATGGTCTCGTCATTATGCATATCGCCGGCTGGCGCCATGTGGCCACGGTCAAAACCACTGCCCCTATAGTCGGCCAGCGTGGCGCGCTCGGCTTGTGGCAGTCGCGCCTCTTCGTAGAAGTTATCGTTACGCTTGACCTTGACTGCTGCTTTTAACATCTGGCTGTTTAGTCGCTGGGCCACGAATACCGGCGTTTTAGTATCACCACTATGTAGTATGGCAAAAGAGGTAAAACACAGCTCCCGCATGGCCAAGCCTGCTGGAACAATAGGCGGCTTACCCCTGGGGAAAAAATCCCGACATTCATCAAAAGCCGTTTGAACATACCCATCAGAGGGCGGCGGCGCGGGAATGGCGGCCGGCTGTTGGGCTACCTCCCCCGATTGAAACCGGACCAGCAGCTGATCCACATCCAGCAACCGCTGGAGATCCATGTCCTCGAGCAACTGCGGATTGATTACCCACGTTACGGCCGTGAAGGAAACGGTGGCCCAGAAAAGCACCGTTTTGGTTAGCCTTTTGAAACCGCTATGCCTGGTTGTTTTAGCGCGCCTGCCTTGCGTTTTGGGTCGTGCGGAACGTTTTTTTGCTGCCATGGCGACGGATTATAGGCGACATTGCGGCCCGATCCGGGATGTGGAGGGTTTCCAACCCCAACAGCCCACAGTTCCTATTTCTGCATAGCCTGGATCATATCCGCCGTAATCGCCTTGAGATTATTCAAGCCACCCGTAACCACATACCAGCTATTGGGATTGGTATAGTAAACCCTGCCCTGCTGAAAGGCCGTAGTATTACTTAACTCCGGATGAGCGGCCAGAGTTTTGGATGCTGTTTTTTCTCCGTTATTAATAGCACCACGATCCAGCACAATCAGCCAGTCTGGATCAGCCTCGGCAATTTTGCTGACTTCTGCAGCGCGCTTAGCAGCTGCTGCTTCGGGTGTACCAGGTTGGGGGCGCGGCTGGTCTACTTCATCTGGCTCTCTTGCTGGTAATACGGCTTCCAAGCCTGTCAGTTCATAGGCATAACCAAAACGGTCACCGGGCGCATGAGGTATCACGTTGTCTTTCATGATAAACAACATGGCACCGGTCTTTTCATCATTAACAGCGTGTAATGCGTCAACCTGAGTTAACAGGTCATCATAGGCTTGCTGTGCTTGCTCTTTTTTGCCCCAGGCCTGACCAATGGCCAAACTGGATTCCTTAACAGAATCCAAAAACCGGGAGGGATGGTAATAAAAATCAATCGTTGGCGCGACTGTCGCCAGCTTGGGCATAGCCTTTGCCGAACGGCCGCCAGCGATAATCAAATCAGGGTATTGTTTTGCCAGCGTCTCATAATCCGGCTCGAACAAGGTGCCTACAACAGGCGCATCATTGAACGCTTCCAAAGAACCACTATAGACGGACTTGGGGACACCAACGACCTCAATATCTAAAGCATTAAGAGTGTCTAAGTGCGCCAGGTCAAAACTCACAAGGCGCTGTGGCGTTTGATCTAGCGTCAACGTTCCCTGATTGTGTTCGATTTCAAACGCTATGCTGGCCGACGTCATAAAAGTCAGCGCCATACCTAGCGCTGCAATAAAAGGAATGCGTATCACGATGACCCCTGATTCAAATAACTGCCTGACCCAATTGCTAGCGGTATGGGTTGGATGGCATAGGTTTGCTGGCCACCAAGGCCCTAACGCAAACGAGAATCATTATTATATGAGTAATGAAGATTTCATCAAGCGGTTACAGTGTGTTCCAGGCAAAGTACAGCCCCAACTACGTACAACTCCATACAATTCCAATTGACTTACTCTGTGTTGTATATACACTGTAGGTATGGTTTCGCTAGTTATTTCCCCGAAAATCCGCGAGAAACTCGATTCTAAGCACGGTGTTAAAGAAGACGAGATCGTGGAGTGCTTCCTAAATCATGGGGGAAATTACTTGATTGACACGCGGGAAGAGCACAGGACCATCCCGCCAACGCTGTGGTTCATCGGGGAGACCTACAAGGGCAGAAAGCTGAAAGTGATTTTTGTTCACAAAGATGGGTATATATACATTAAGTCAGCCTACACAGCCAACAAAAAGTCAATCGACATATACACAAAGCGGAACCAAACAGGAGAATAGTATGTCCGATCAACACAAAATCTCAGGCACAGAAGAAGCTTGGGAAGACGGCACTCTGGGCGAAAGTCTTGAGCACGCACAAGTTGCAAGCGAGGAAATCCATAAAGCTGTGGAATCCACCCTTGCAATGCAGATGATCTCAATCCGACTGCCCAAGTCCGTAATCGAAGACTTCAAAAACCTTGCGTTACTAGAAGGAATTGGCTACCAGCCTTTGATGCGTGAAGCCTTAATCCGATTTGCCACCAGCGAATCAAAGAGAGTCATGCGAGAGACCGCTGCTGAACACGCAAAAAAGAACAGAGAAGAGAAGGATCAAACACGCGTAGCATAACCAAACTGGCACAGCACGCAAATGCTGTCACGTTTAGGTCACAGCAGAGCCTTACTGGCATTTATGCCGCCGTCTAGGAGGATCATAACGCATTGATATAAAAGCGTTTTTCGTGGCCCGCCCTGCAGGATTCGAACCTGCGGCCTACGGCTTAGAAGGCCGTTGCTCTATCCAACTGAGCTAAGGGCGGGCATGCGGTCTGGTCGTGCATTTTAGCTTGTTCCCGCCCGGTATGTCAGGCCAACCAAAGTCGTGGTTTCAGCATCGCTGCAATTTTGCGATAATTGCGCCGCCCCCTAAACTACACTACAGGGACAATGCATTTGAATATTGCAGGAGACGACCATGAACGCGCCCCTTGACCCTAAGCTGCAACAGGCACTGGCCACTGTGTCACTGGACGACAAATACACCCTTGAGAAAGGGCGCGCCTACATGAACGGCTCTCAGGCGTTGGTACGGCTGCCCATGCTGCAACAGGCGCGGGACAAGGCTGCCGGGTTGGATACGGCTGGTTTTGTGTCAGGCTACCGTGGTTCGCCACTGGGGGCGCTTGACCAGGCATTGTGGCAAGCGCGCGACCATCTTAAAGAGCATGGCGTGGTGTTTCAGCCCGGCCTGAATGAGGACCTTGCAGCCACGTCCATCTGGGGCACGCAGCAACTGGCCCTTTCCGATAAGGCCAACCATGACGGCGTATTTGGCATGTGGTACGGCAAGGGCCCTGGCGTTGACCGCAGTATGGATGTGTTCAAACACGCCAATAATGCCGGCACGGCACCCCACGGCGGCGTATTGGTACTGGCTGGGGACGACCACGGTGCCAAATCTTCAACCGTGGCCTACCAGTCAGAGCACGACTTCATTTCCGCTGGCATCCCTGTCCTGTATCCGGCCAATGTTCAGGAGTATCTGGATTATGGTCTGCATGGCTGGGCCATGAGCCGTTTTGCCGGGGTCTGGGTAGGCATGAAATGTGTCACAGAAGTGGTCGAATCCAGTGCGTCGGTGGAACTGGATCCGGAGCGTCCGCAAATCGTCCTGCCCACTGATTTCGACATGCCGGAAGGTGGGCTGAATATTCGCTGGCCCGATTCCCCGCTGGATCAGGAAGCGCGCCTGCTGGAGCATAAGCTGTACGCTGCCCTGGCATACGTCCGGGCCAATAAGCTGAACCAGGTGGTCATTGATTCGCCGCAACCCCGTTTGGGTCTGATGGCCGCCGGCAAAGCCTATCTTGACACTCGCCAGGCGCTGCTCGATCTAGGGCTGGATGATAAGACCTGTGCCGACATTGGGGTGCGGCTCATGAAGGTTGGCTGTGTCTGGCCGCTTGATGCACAGGACGCCCGAGAATTTGCCACAGGCCTTGACGAGATCCTTGTCGTTGAAGAAAAACGGCAGATTCTTGAATATGCGCTCAAGGAAGAGCTGTATAACTGGCGCGAAGATGTTCGGCCCAAAATATACGGGAAATTTGCTGAAAAAGAAGGTGGCAGTGGTGAGTGGTCCACGCCGCGTGGAGCATGGTTATTGCCCGCGCGTGCTGAGTTATCCCCGGCCCTAATCGCCCGGGCAGTGGCTCAGCGACTTGAACAGCTTGATTTGTCTGACGACATCCGCGCCGGCATTGCAGCACGTCTGGCCATTCTGGACGCCAAAGAGCGGGAGCAGCAACAGCCTGCGGCCACCGCGGGGCGCAAACCCTGGTTTTGTTCGGGCTGTCCGCATAACACGTCCACCCGGGTACCGGAAGGTTCGCGTGCCATGGCCGGTATTGGCTGCCATTACATGACCATCTGGATGGACCGGAACACGGAAACCTTCAGCCAGATGGGCGGTGAAGGGGCAGCCTGGATAGGCCAGCAGCCTTTTACATCCGAATCGCACGTGTTTACCAATCTAGGTGACGGCACGTACTTTCATTCCGGCATTCTGGCTATCCGGGCGGCCATTGCCTCCGGCGCCAACATTACATACAAAATCCTGTATAACGATGCCGTTGCCATGACCGGCGGTCAGCCGGTGGACGGTATATTGACCGTACCGGATGTTGTGGCGCAAATGCAGGCCGAAGGCGCCAAGCAGGTTGTGATTGTCACCGACGAGCCAGAAAAGTACCGTGGCGTCACACTGGTGGGCAGCCCACCCGTTCATCACCGTGACGAGTTGGACCGCGTCCAGCGTGAATTGCGTGAGGTGCCCGGCACCACGATTCTTATTTACGACCAGACCTGCGCCACGGAAAAACGCAGGCGTCGTAAACGGGGTACCTACCCGGATCCTGCACGGCGGGTCTTCATCAACGATACGGTTTGCGAGGGCTGCGGCGATTGCTCGGTCAAGTCCAATTGCCTGTCGGTGGAACCACTGGAAACCGCCCGTGGCACGAAGCGCCAGATCAACCAGTCGTCTTGCAATAAAGACTTCTCCTGCATCAATGGCTTTTGTCCCAGTTTTGTCACGGCTGAAGGTGCACAGTTGCGCGCACCAAAACCCGTGAACAACACGGGCCCGGAGCGCCAGGCAGGCTTGCCTGAGCCAAAACAGGCCCCGCTGGATCATGACTATGGCATTGTCGTCACAGGTATTGGCGGCACTGGGGTCGTTACCATTGGCAGCCTGATTGGCATGGCTGCACACCTGGAAAACAAGGGCGTCTCGGTGCTTGATATGGCAGGACTGGCACAAAAAGGCGGCGCGGTGCTCAGCCATATCCAGATTGCGCCCAATCCCGAAGATTTGCATGCCACACGCATCGCCACGGGGGCGGCGCGCCTGGTCATTGGGTGCGACAGCATTGTGACCGCCGGCATGGACGTGCTTGGCCTGGTCAGCAAAGACACCACCGCGGCTATCAATAGCGCGCATACGCCTACGGCTGACCTGATTGGCAACGCGCAGTGGACCTTTCCGGCCGGTAGCGCAGAGGCAGGCATCCGCAGCGCCATGGGCGAAGAATGCGATTTTCTGGATGCCAGTGCACTGGCTGTACGCCTGCTGGGCGATGCCATCTATGCCAATCCGCTGTTGCTGGGTTATGCCTGGCAAAAAGGCTGGATCCCCCTTGGCAGAGCCAGCCTGGAACGCGCCATCGAACTGAATGGCGTCAAGGTCCAACAGAATAAGGACGCCTTTATGTGGGGACGGCAGCTTGCCCACGAAGGCCTGCCTGAGCCTGACACCAGCAAGACTGAAGAGAAACAAGCCGGCTCGGTGCTGCAGATGCCGGCGTCGCTGGACACGCTTATTGACCAGAATCGTCAATGGCTCACCGATTATCAGAATGCTGCCTATGCCAAGCGGTATACCGATGCCGTGGCCCAAATCCGCGAGTGCGAAACCGGCCTTACAGACGGCAAACGCCTTACCCTTACAAGGGCGGTCGCGCTCAACCTGGCCAAACTGATGGCTTATAAAGACGAATACGAGGTTGCCCGACTTTATACTGAGCCGGCCTTTCTGGATAAGTTACGCGAACAGTTTGATGGTGAGCCAGGCAAAGACTACAAGTTGAATTTTTACCTGGCACCACCGCTGCTGTCCCGGCGTAACGACAAAGGCGAACTCATCAAACGCCGCTTTGGGCCCAGCACACTTACGCTGTTCAAAATACTGGCGCGCCTGAAAGGCTTAAGGGGAACGGCCCTGGACGTGTTTGGAAAAACCCACGAACGACGCACCGAACGCGCCCTGATCAAGGAATATATGGCACTGCTGGATGAGTTCACCCGTACGCTGACACGGCCGCGGCTGGCTATTGCCATCGAGCTGGCCAACTTGCCTGACGACATTCGTGGCTTTGGACACATCAAGGAAGCCAACCTGGAAAAAGTTCAGCAGCGCCGCGACGAGTTGCTGCACATGTACCGCAAGCCGGCGCCCCGTGTTCGTGCCGCCGGCTAACACACTATTCTGGGAGTCGCCCCAATGGACTGGCTGTTTGAGCTGAACACCTGGGTCGGCTTGCTGACGCTTGTTGTCCTGGAAATCATCCTGGGCATAGACAACCTGATCTTCATCGCGATTCTAGCTGACAAGCTGCCTGAGGCGCAGCGTGATCGTGCCCGGATGCTGGGCCTGGGGCTGGCGCTGCTGATGCGGCTTGCCTTGCTGGCCGGACTGACGTGGCTATTCACCCTCAACCAGCCCTGGCTAACCATTGGCCCGCTCACCTTTGCCGGCCGGGACCTGATCTTTATTGTGGGTGGGTTCTTCCTGGTCCTCAAGGGCACCCTTGAATTGCACGAACGCATAGAAGGGGAAGGACAACCGCAAGCCTCCCTGCGGCTGCACTCGGGCTTCTGGGTCATCGTGACCCAGATTATCGTGCTGGATGCCATCTTCTCGCTTGACTCAGTCATCACCGCCATTGGCATGGTTGATCGGCTGGAAATCATGATGGCGGCGGTAACAATCGCCATGATCGTCATGCTTGCGGCCTCGGGTCCGTTAACCCGTTTCATTACCGACCGGCCCACGGTGGTCATTCTTTGTCTGGGCTTCTTGCTGATGGTGGGCTTTGCCCTGATTGTGGAAGGATTTGGGTATGCCGTACCCAAGGGTTACCTTTATGCCGCCATCGCGTTTTCAATTTCGATCGAGACGCTCAATCAGGTCGCCAGACGCAATATACGGCGTCTTGAAGCGCGGCGGCCCATGCGCGAACGAACGGCTGAGGGCATCCTGCGCATGCTGGGGAAGGCCCCGACCACAACGCGTCGCCGCACGGATGTACCGGCAGACCCGGACAATCACACAGGCGAAGAACTGCCCTTTGGTATTGAAGAACGCAACATGGTAAGTGGCGTGCTGCGGCTGGCTGAACGGAATATACATTCCATCATGACGCCGCGCGCCGACATTTCGTGGGTGGACCTGGACGATGATCCGGCCACGACCAGAGAACTCGTTAATGAGACCCCACACGGGTTTTTCCCCGTGTGTCGCGGTACGCTTGACAACATTATCGGTATTGGACGCGCCAAAGATATCATTGCCGATCTGCTGCTTTACAAACAGGTACGGGAATCCAGCGTGCGTCCACCCATCATGGTGCACGAGACCATTGCGCCACTGGACCTGATGGAAACGCTCAAAGAGGCGCACGGCCAATTGGTAATTGTGCTGGATGAGTTTGGAGCCATTGAAGGCCTGGTGACTCCAATGGATTTATTTGAAGCCATTGCCGGCGACTTTCCAGATGAGGACGAAACACCTGACATCATTGAAGCTGGCCCATACCGCTGGATTGTTGACGGTAGCACCGACCTGCTGCACCTTGAGCAAACCCTGGACATCGCGGGCCTACAGGACGACGAGGCCGATTACAGCACCCTGGCCGGCTTTTTACTGGCCCGCTTTGATCATCTGCCGCAAAAAGGTGAGGCGCTCACATTCGACAGTGGCGGCATCAAGCTGCAATTGCAAATCCTTGAAATGGAGGGCCGCCGCATCACCAAGGTCCTCCTGGAACGCACCGCAACACAAGTTGATGATCGCGTGCTAGAATAGCGGTCTTTGATCGGGGCGTGGCGCAGTCCGGTAGCGCATCTGGTTTGGGACCAGAGGGTCGCATGTTCGAATCATGTCGCCCCGACCATTCATCCTCATACTAAAGCATGGACTTCCGGCAAATCGAAACATTCGTATGGATTGCCGAACTTGGCAGCTTCCGTGCTGCTGCCGATAAACTCAATGCCACCCAACCTGCCATATCCCAGCGCATTGCCGGTCTGGAATCGTCGCTTGGTGTGCGGGTATTCGAGCGTGGCACGCGGGGCATCCGCCTGACGGAAAAGGGCCAGGAACTACTGGCACACGCTCAGCACATGCTTAACCTGCGCACAGAAATGCTGCGCGTGGCACAACAGCAACGGGCCATACGGGGCACTCTGCGCTTGGGGGTAGCCGAAACACTGGTGCACACATGGCTGCACACCCTGATCAACGATCTGCACGTACGCTATCCCGACCTGGTTATTGAACTGCATGTTGACACCACAAACGTATTGCGAACACAGCTGCATACTCACCAGATTGACCTGGCCATGCTGGTTGATGCCTCGCATGACCCGCGGGAATACCATGTCCATCTGTGCGACTATGACCTGGCCTGGGTCGCAAGCCCCCAGCTGCCCTTGCATGGTCGACAAGTCAGCGCCCAGGAACTGGCTGCCTATCCCATCATTACCTACCCGGCAATCAGCCTGCCCTATAAACGCGTCCACACCGCACTGGTCCAGTCAGGCGTGAAATCGCCCAGGATGTTTGGCAGCGCATCGCTTAGCACCATCATTCACATGACCAAAAAAGCCATGGGCCCCAGCGTGCTCGCTCCGGCGCTGATTCAGGATGATTTAAACGACGGCACTCTGCTTCTGCTGGATACCCCCATGCCCATATCGCCCATTAGCTTTTACGCCGCATGGATGGACTCACAAAACAGCTACAGGGAACGGACGGTTGCAACGCTGGCCAGCCATATTGCGCGACAATCGACAGAATAGCCAGGCACCCAAAGCCTTGGGTTGATAAATATTACTTATCACTACATATAGAATCTGACAATTGGACACAGGTGGCCGAATGCTGTGCAATAGAGCTTTAGCATAGACAAGTCCCTGACTCGCTTGGAGTAACTGCCATGTCAGCTGTATTTTCGTCCCAGCAAGCCCAGGCTGCGTCACCGCAGGCATGTCGCCAGCGCATTCGTAACAATGAATGGCAAGCACCAACTGCCGGCCTTGCCCCAGGCGCTGTTCAGGCTAACCTGATGATCCTGCCCAAGCCCCTGGCAGACGAGTTTTTACTGTTTTGCCAACGCAACCCAAAACCTTGTCCGCTCCTTGCGGTCACGGAGCCTGGCGAATATACCGTGCCGTCCATGGCCGACGACCTGGATATTCGTAACGACGTGCCCCGCTACCGGGTCTGGAAGCATGGCGAGCTGGTCGATGAGCCCACATCAATCGCCAATGTTTGGCGTGACGATCTGGTTAGCTTTCTTATCGGGTGCTCATTTTCATTCGAAGAGGCATTGCTGGCGGAAGGCATTGACGTACGCCATATTTCGGAAGGGGTCAACGTTCCCATGTATCGCACCAATATCGCCACAACGCCCACGCGCAGCCTGTCAGGGCCCATGGTCGTATCCATGCGTCCGCTCAAGGCACGCGATGCGATCAGGGCGGTACAAATTACATCCCGCTTTCCGGCTGTGCACGGCACACCAGTCCATATTGGCGACCCTGCCCTGATTGGTATCCAGAACATTCATCAGCCTGATTATGGCGATGCTGTCACGATTCACGACGACGAACTGCCCGTATTCTGGGCATGCGGCGTCACACCACAGTCGGTTATTGACACGGTCAAACCGGCTTTCAGCATTACCCACGCTCCCGGCCACATGCTCATTACCGATGTGCCCAACACGCAACTGGCCGCGCTGTAATCCTTTTCATCGCCCTGATGGGCAAGAATTTTTAGCTCCCCGGCCCACGCAGTGGGCATATATGATGACAACCCCAACAGGAGGACAACATGACACGTAAAGTGCTATCCACCACCATGACACAGGCCGCTGCGCTGGCAGCAACAGCCCTGTTCGCCCAAAGCGCCCTGGCCGCTGACATCCCCGAGACGGAACTGACCGTGGTGGGTGGTCTGAGCAACCTGACGGCCTACAAAGACGTAGAGAAGCCCTTCTGGACAGAAAAAATCCCCGAGCTTTCGGACGACAAAATTTCTGTCAGCATCAAGGGTTTTAACGACATGGGCTTGAAGGGCCCTGAAGTCCTGCGCCTGATCGGCGAAGGCGTTATTCCGTTTGGCTCGGCAACCATGTCTTACTTTGCCAGCGATAACCCCATCAACGAAGCCATTGACCTGGCTGGACTGGCCCCTGATATTGAAACAGCCAGAAAGGTCACGGACGCCTTTGAGCCTGTATACAAAGACTTCTACGAAGATAAAAACGTGAAGGTGCTGGGCTTCTCCACCTACGCTGCACAGGTCCTATTTTGTAATGCCCAGGTCGAAGAGCTGGACGACATCAAAGGCAAGAAAGTACGCACCAGCAGCCGCACTCAGGCCGAGTTCGTTGAAGCTCTGGGTGGCTCAAGCGTGACAATCCCGTTCCCGGAGGTCGTTCCTGCCCTGCAAAACAAGGTTGTTGACTGCGCCATCACAGGCTCCATGTCGGGTTACTCCGCCAAATGGTACGAAGTCGGCACCCACCTGTATGCGTTGCCCGTCAACTGGAACCAGCAAATACACGCCGTCAACATGGATTACTGGAATGATCTGGACCCGGCTGTACAAGACCTGATCGAATCCAACGTACAAACCATGTACGACGACATCTGGGACCAGGCAGAACGCGAAACCCAGGAAGGCTATGACTGCAATACTGGCGCTGACTCCTGCGACCAGGATGTCAAAGGCGACATGAAGCTCGTCGAGCCAACCGATGAAGACAAAGAGACCCTCAAGAAACTGACCGCCGATATCGTGATCCCCAAGTGGGCTTCACGCTGTTCGGATGAGTGTGTCGAGGACTTCAACGACACGATTGGTGACGTTCTTGGTATTAAAGCCGAGAAATAACGCCTAATCCAGGGGCCGTCCTGCCGGCGGCCCCGCCATCCTATATTGCCCATGAACACGACTACGCACCTTAGATTCCTGGATCGTTTATTACAGCGCGCCAACACGTTCTCGCGCCTGGCGATCTGGGTTGCGGGCGCGCTGACCCTAGCCAGCGCTCTATACATAACGTTTGACGTCATCGTGCGCAAAACCCTTGGGTTTTCGTTTGGCGGCTCGGACGAATTGTCGGGTTATGCCTTTGCCATCAGCATTTCCTGGGCACTGTCATTTGCCACGTTGCAACGTGCCAACATTCGCATCGATACCCTGTATCAGAAACTACCTACGCGCCTGTGCGCCGTGATCGACTGGGTGGCCCTTGTCGGACTAGGTATTTTTATTGCCTATGTCACCAAATATGCCACCAACATCACGCTGGCTTCCTGGACACGCAACGCAACAGCCAACACCACGTTGGGCACACCTTTGTGGATCCCGCAAAGTATTTGGCTGGTGGGGTTGATATGGTTTTGCGTGGTTCTGGCTGTCATGTTGTTACGCGCCACCACAGCCTTGATCACCGGCGACCTGCCCAGAGTCAGGCAACTGGCAGGTATACGCAGTCTGCAAGAAGAAGCCGATGCTGAAGCCGTTGCCGGGCAGCGCTTTGCCGAGGAGAACTGATCATGGTGTCTCTTAGCCTGACCCTATTGCTCGTTCTTATCGGCATCAGCATTCCTGTTGGCGCCGCACTGGGTCTTTTGGGGCTCATTCTGGAACCCCTGTATTCCATGCTGCCCCTGACCAAAGCCATCGGCGAGGTCACCTGGTCAACCAGCACTGATTTCTTGCTGGTAGCCATCCCATTATTTGTGATGCTGGGAGAAATACTGCTGCGCTCGGGCCTGGCCGACCGCATGTATAACGCCATGAGCCTATGGCTGTCATGGCTGCCTGGCGGCTTGATGCACGCCAATATCGGAGCCAGCGCACTGTTTGCTGCCACATCGGGCTCCAGTGTGGCCACTGCGGCCACCGTGGGCACCGTGGCACTGCCTCAAATCAAAAAACAGGGCTATCACGAGCCCCTGTTTCTGGGCAGTCTGGCGGCCGGCGGTACGCTGGGCATCCTGATTCCGCCCTCTATCAACCTGATTATTTATGGGGTGCTAACGGACACCTCGGTACCCCGCCTGTACCTGGCCGGCATTTTCCCTGGTCTGGGCATGGCCCTGCTTTTCATGGTCATTATTGCCCTGGCTTGCACCATATGGCCCAGCTGGGGCGGCCAACGCATCCAGGGAACCTGGAAGCAACGTCTGTCCAGCCTGCTGGATCTGGTCCCCCCAATGGGTATTTTCATACTCGTGGTGGGGTCCATCTATGCCGGCCTTGCCACAGGGGCAGAGCCCAGGGCACT
>DAHVSI010000204.1 GCA_027324645.1 Castellaniella sp.
CCAGCAGCTATAAGATACACAACAAATGCATCTTATGTAATTTTAGACCAGATATCTTCAGTCTACAGGACATTGACTACTATGGCCCATACCCTTTGCACTCGTGATGAAATTGTCACCATGGTGCACAACTTTTATGGCCGGATCCGACAAGACGCCCTGCTTGGTCCGATTTTTAACACGCATATCACCGACTGGGATACCCACCTGGCAACCATGGTGGAGTTCTGGTCGTCACTCTTGCTTGGCACAGCATCGTTCCAGGGCCGCCCCATGCCCAAGCATGCCGCCCTTCCCTCACTAAGCGCCCCTCTGTTCCATCATTGGCTGGCGTTATTCAAAGACACCACCAATAACCTTGGCAACGATGCACTGGCCCAGCGGGCACAGGAATTCTCACGGCGCATTGCCCGCCAATTATGGCTGGGCTATCAAATCAGCAACACACCGTCCAAACAGCCAGAAGACCTGTTTGCGCCACACAACATGCCTGCGACAACGGAGCCCAGCCCATCATGACGACTGCAACCCCCGCTGTGCCCTCCCGCACACCCGACATGAGCGCGTTCCTGAGCCTGGGCTTCAGACCGCTTTATTTAGCCGGCTGCCTTTGGGCATTGGTATCAGTGGGCATCTGGGTATTTCAGCCAACCCTGATTCGTGCCCCATTTGACGGACTTAGCTGGCATGCGCACGAGATGCTCTGGGCCTTTATTGCCACCATCGCCGTGGGTTTTTTGCTGACGGCCAGTGCCACCTGGACCAAGATCAACCCCCTGAAGGGGTCCGGCCTCGCGGTAGCCGCCCTATTGTGGGCAGTTGCCCGCGTCGGTTATCTGGCAGGCGGCAACAGTGCCTTCATGGTTGGAGCCGTTGCCGAAACCGCGTTTTTTGTCCTGGCCGGCGTGGCCGTGCTGCGTGTGGTGATCAAGGCGGGTAGCCGGCGTAATTATGGTCTTCCTTTGATGCTGCTGGGCCTGGCCGGATTCAATGTCCTGTTTCTGCAGGCCGTCAAAACAGGCGACTACAACCTGGTCATTGAACAGTTTAATCTGGGCATGTTGTGCATGGCCCTGATCGTGCTGTTAATTGGCCGGCGCGTTGTACCGTTTTTTGCCATGCGGCGCACCGCCAACCTGACCATTCCCATGCAAGTAAGAAGTGGCCATATACAGCTCGGCCTGACGGTGCTGGCTATTGCTTTGGGCCTGGCTGGCCTACACAAGGCAATGGCTGTGCCCCTGGCTTTAACCGGCCTGATCAGCCTGTGGCAAACCCTCCGCTGGAAGCCCCTGGCAATTTTGCATAACCCCATGTTGTGGATTCTGTATTTGGGCTATGCGGCCACTGGTCTTGGGCTTATTGTTGCAGCATGCCAGCTGGCCGGGCTGTCTCAGGGGGCCTTCACCCGCGCAGCAGCCCATGTGCACATTATTGGCATGGGCGGGTTTTCCGTTCTGATTATTGGCATGGTCACCCGCACGTCGCTAGGCCACCTGGGCCGCCCGTTGGCCCTGGATTCCAGCATGCTGGTCAGCTACTACTTCATGATTGCTGCCGTGGCTTTTCGCGTGGCTGCCCTGTGGCCCACCGGCTATTATCAATCGTTGTTGCACGCCGCCGCACTGGCATGGATTGTCAGTATGGGCTTGTACCTGTGGCGTTTCGTACCCATGCTGATCCGACCAAGAGTATGACATGCGACTCACTACCATGACCGACTACGCCATGCGGCTACTGATGTATCTGGGCAGCAACCCGGACAGGCTATGCACCATTGCCGAAATGACCGCATGCTACAACATTTCGCAATCACACCTGATGAAGGTGACAAACCGGCTGGCGCGTGCCGGCTGGATCAAGACAGTCAGGGGCAAGCATGGGGGGATGCAGTTGGCCCATCGTCCCGAACAGATTCCGCTGGGCGCGGTTGTGCGTGACATGGAAAACGACCTGGCCCTGGTTGCGTGTCAGGCCGGAAACAAGACCTGCACCCTGATTGGTCAGTGCTCATTGCCCCGGATACTGGATGGTGCGCTGGAACAGTTTATGCGCTATCTGGACCAGCACAGCCTGGCAGACCTGCTTGAGTCCGAACCGACACCAGCAGGCCCACCAACGGCTGACATACCCATCACACCGCTATCTGCTCACACCGCACCGTAATGGGGTTGGCCTTGAGCGCCTCCATCACGCTGTCGCTGACCGGCCCCTCGACGTCAGTCACCACATAACCAATAGCCCCACGGGTTTGCAGCCGCTGGCTAATGATATTGAGGTTATTTTCTGCCATCAGGCTGGTGAGCGTGCCCATGGCGCCCGGCACATTACGGTGTACATGCAGGATACGTGTGGCGCCCTCGGGGTCGCGCGCCGACAGCTCGGGGAAGTTGACCGAGCCTTTGGTGGCCCCCAGCTTCAGGAAAGTCACCAGTTTTTCAGCCACCTCGCGGCCGATATTTTCCTGGGATTCTTGTGTGCTGCCACCAATATGCGGGGTCAACAGGACATTTGGCTGGCCACGCAAGGGGCTGTCCAGGGGCTCGTTGACACTTTTTGGTTCGGTGGGAAACACATCTATGGCCGCACCCGACAAATGGCCGGACTCAAGCGCTGCATGCAGGGCGCTGATATCGACAACAGTACCGCGTGACGCATTAATAAGAATGGAACCCGGCTTCATGGCCTGAATTGCCTCGGCATTCATGAGGTTTTCAGTGCTTTCACCACCCGGGACGTGCAGCGTCACCACATCGGCCTGGCCCAGAAACTTCTTGAGCGATGCGGTTGCCTTGGCATTGCCCAGTGGCAGCTTGGCTTCGATGTCGTGGAAAATCACCCGCATGCCGGCGGCTTCAGCCAAGGTACCTACTTGCGAACCAATGTTGCCATAGCCGATGATGCCCAGCGTTTTACCCCGCGCCTCGTAAGCGCCTTGTGCAGACTTGTCCCAAAACCCCTCGTGGACACGCATGTTTTTCTCGGGGATACGGCGCAACAGCAGGATGGCCTCACCCAGCACCAGCTCTGCAACCGAGCGGGTATTGGAAAACGGCGCGTTGAATACTGGTACGCCCATCTCCAGGGCATGGTCAAGATCAACCTGATTGGTCCCAATACAAAAACATCCCACCGTTTTGAGCTCTGAGGCGGCCGACAGCACCTGCGACGTAAGCTGGGTACGAGAGCGTATACCCAGTACACTTGCCCCACGTACGGCATCAAGCAGCTCGGTGCCGGCCAGGGCGCCTGCGTGCGTGACAATATCAGTAAATCCGGCAGCCGTAAAAACTTCACGGGCGCTGGGATGGATGTTTTCAAACAGAACAATACGGGTCATGAAACCTTCCAGACGGACAGCAAATAAAGAACCCGGCACATTGCCATGCCACTGGCCGACCACTGGGCCGTACCAATGCGCGCAACACGCCAAAGAGACTATTATAGAAGCGACACGGAAGAAACATAAAGGGGACAGGGCATGAAAGCCTCTGCTACACGGCGCATCCAACCATCACTGACACCCTGGCGTCGCTGGGGCACTGCCCGGCTGATCGCGATGGCATTGCTGACGATGGCCACCACAGCAGCGGGCGCAAGCGCCGTCAAGGTGGGCATGATTGTGCCCATGTCAGGGCCGTTTGCGGCCTATGGCAAGCAGATCGTGAACGGCGCCAAACTTTATCTGCAACAGGACGGCCAGGATGGCACCTGTGATGTCGAACTGCTGATACGTGACGATACGGGCATTGCGCCAGACCTGAGCAAACGGCTGGCGCGCGAGCTTATTGTGAATGACAAGGTAGACGTCCTTGCCGGCTTTGGGCTCACGCCTTCAGCCTTTGCCGTCGCACCCCTGGCAACGCAGGCGCGTACGCCCATGGTCATCATGAACGCAGCCACATCGTCCATCACCACCAAGTCCCCCTATATTGTCAGGGTTTCCCAAACATTGCCCCAGGTCACGGCACCCGTTGCCGAATGGGCCGCCCGCAACGACATCCAGTCTGTCTATACCGTTGTGGCCGACTATGGCCCGGGGCACGATGCAGAAAAACAGTTCACCAAGACTTTCACCGAAGGGGGCGGCACCATTGTTGGCGGCGTTCGCACGCCCGTGTCCAGTCCCGATTTTTCTTCGTACCTGCAACGTGCCAAAGATGCCAAGCCGGACGCGGTATTTTTGTTTGTGCCATCCGGTGAACAGGGTGTGGCGTTTCTTAAAGGCTTCAAAGATCGCGGTCTGGCCGAACAAGGCATCGCCCTGATCGCGACGGGTGACCTGACCGACGAAGACGTACTGGACAGCATGGGGCAACCTGCGGAAGGCGTCATATCCTCCTTCCATTATTCTGATGTACACGACTCACCTGAAAACGACGCCTATACCCAAGCCTATCGCCAAACTTATAACGACGAGCGTCCCAACTTTATGTCAGTGGCGGGTTACGACGGCATGCACCTGATCTGCCAGGCCCAGGATAAAACACAGGGGGACATGTCTGGCGACACCTTTATGGACGCTGTAAAGGGCATGCAATGGACCAGTCCACGCGGCCCAGTTGAAATCGACCCGGAAACACGCGACATTATCCAGACGATATATATGCGGCAAGTAGAGCGCGTAGGCGACGAGTTGCATAACGTTGAGTTTGACAAGAAAGAACGCTTTCGCGACCCAGGCAAGGAATGAATACATCGCCACCCCTTGCGACCAATGATGGCGCTATGCCGGCGCTACAGTTGACCGATGTGCAGGCAGGCTATGGCGACGCCATCGCACTGGACAACGTATCGTTAAGCCTGAGCGAAGGCAGCAGCCTGGCAGTACTGGGCCGCAACGGGATGGGCAAAACCACACTGATCCTGACACTGATGGGTTTGACGACTCTGCACACTGGCCGGATCAGTCTTGGACACACATCCATTGAGCACCTGGCGCCCTGGCAGCGTGCGCGCATGGGTATGGGCTGGGTGCCGCAAGAGCGGGCCGTTTTCAAAAACCTGACGGTTGATGAACACCTGCAGGCCGTTGCGCGGCCAGGCCACTGGACACGCCGCAACCTGTACCAGCAGTTTCCCCGCCTTCGTGAACGCCGTCACCACACAGGCAACCAGCTGTCGGGGGGCGAGCAGCAAATGCTGGCTATTGCCCGCGCGCTGGCGACCAACCCCACTATATTGCTTCTGGATGAACCCCTGGAAGGACTGGCACCCCAGATGGCGCAGGAAGTACTGGATGCCGTGAAGGCGCTTGTCCATGACACACGCCTGATGGCCATTATTGTGGAACAACACCCTGAGCAGATTCTGCCGGTCACGGACCACGCCGTTATTCTGGAACGGGGTTGTATTGTGTACCAAAGTGCGTCATCAAGCTTGCTGGCTGACACGTCTGCCCAGGCTCATTGGCTGGGTGTTCAGTGAATAGCCTACAGCTATTGAATAAATTGATTTAATTCATT
>DAHVSI010000205.1 GCA_027324645.1 Castellaniella sp.
AAGCCCGTACCGCTCAAGGACAGCACCGTTCCGTCACCAAATCGTGGATGGCGTACACCCTGGCCTATTCTGAATTCGTTGTTTTGCACCACAACAGAGGAAGAGGCTGAGCGAGCTGCCAACGGCGTTGTCGTACTTGCAGCACTTTGATAGGCGTGTCCACCACGACGAAATGCCCCTCCCCATGAAGGCATATCCTGGCGAGCAGCGGCTTCATCGCGTGGTGTTAACCACTGAAGATGTTCCTGAGCGATTTCGTCAAGGAAGCGAGACCGCAAGGGGTACCGGGTTTTACCGTGCAGCATGCGGCTTTGCGCAAGGGTAAATGTCAGGTTTTGCCGGGCCCGGGTGATGGCAACATACATTAAGCGGCGCTCTTCTTCCAGACCAGCGCGCTCGGTTAAGCTGTTTTCATGAGGAAACAACCCTTCTTCGAGCCCGGAGATAAAGACTGTGTCAAATTCCAGCCCCTTGGCTGCGTGCACAGTCATGAGCTGCACAGCGTCTTCGCCGGCTCGGGCTTGGTTGTCTCCAGCCTCGAGTGACGCATGAGATAAAAAGGCGGCTAAAGGAGACATGGGCACAACAGGATCCGAAAAAACAGGGGCCCCGTCCAGATCGCTCTCCTGCCCGGCCGTGTCCACCACTTCCTGAGCCAGCACGGTATCGTCAACCTGGCTGGCCGGCCATTGATTCCAGTCCTCTTCCATTACAAATGCGGCTGCGGCGCTGACAAGCTCGTGCAGGTTTTCGAGTCTGTCGACCCCTTCACGCTCTGCTTCATAATGCGCAATTAACCCACTATGCTCAATAACGTGCTCAATGAGTTCTGGTAGAGGCACGGTTTGCGCATGGGCATGCATGCCATGAATAAGCGATACGAATTGAGCCAGCTTGCTGCCCGGACGCCCGGACATATACGCTACTGCGCTGTACAGGCTGATATCGTGCTCTTGGGCGGTGTCAGCCAGCTGCTGAATGCTCCGAGCACCAATACCCCGTGTCGGAAAATTAACCACTCGCAACCAGGCCGTATCGTCGTGCGGGTTGTCAATAAGCCTTAGGTAAGCCAGCGCATGTTTTACCTCTTGGCGCTCAAAGAACCGAAGGCCACCATAGACCCGATAAGGAATGCCTGAAGAAAAGAGTGCATGCTCAAGGACACGTGACTGAGCATTACTGCGATACAGAACAGCAATGTCACGGCGCGTAGCGCCGTCATGGATTCGCATCCTGATTTCTTCAACCAGCCGGTCCGCTTCAAGCCGATCGGATGGCAATTCAATCACGCGAATGGGTTCGCCATCACTTTGATCAGTCCAAAGATTTTTCCCCAGACGGTCACTGTTGTGTGCAATAAGGCTATTGGCCGCGTCCAGAACGTGGCCGCAGGAACGGTAATTTTGTTCGAGCCGAATCACGGAACCTTGTGCGTAGTCCCGTTCAAATTCAGCCATGTTTTGCACGTTGGCACCTCGAAATGCGTAAATGGACTGATCATCGTCGCCCACTGCAAAAATAGAGGTGTGCTGCCCGGCCAACAGCTTTAACCAGCTGTATTGCAGGGTGTTTGTATCCTGGAATTCGTCTACCAGGATGTGACGAAAACGGTGTTGATAATGCTCACGGATTGCGGCATTGTTCTGCAGAACTTCGTAAGCCCGCAGCAGGAGTTCGGCAAAGTCGACTACCCCTTCCCGCTCGCACTGATCGTGATAGTGCCTATAGATTTGTACTAGATTGCGATGGTGCGTATCGTGCACCTCGACATCGTCAGGTCGCAAGCCTTGTTCTTTAACACGATTGATAAAGTGTTGAACATCGCGCGGAGCAAATAACGATTCGTCTATGCCCCGGGCCTTGAGAAGCCGCCTGATGGCCGATAACTGGTCGGCGATGTCAAGAATTTGAAATGTTTGGACTAGCCCTGCGTCACGGAAATGTGCACGCAAAAAACGATTGCATAAGCCGTGGAAGGTACCCACCCACATACCGCGTGTGTCGAGCGGCAAGTCGGCAGTCAGCCGCACAAGCATTTCGCGTGCGGCCTTGTTGGTAAATGTGACGGCCATCAGGGCGTATGGGCTTATGCCCTGCTGCTGGATAAGCCATGCCATGCGCGTCGTAAGGACGCGTGTTTTACCGCTACCTGCACCAGCCAGGACCAGCGCATGCTGGTCCGGCAAGGTAACTGCTTGCTGTTGTTGCGGATTTAACGCTTCGATCATGCCGCGTAGCGGCGCAACCGGTTGGCAAACTCTTCAAGGCTGTCAATGCCACTTTGTTGGGCGCGTTGACACCAGGCCTGCAGATCGTCCAGAAGTTGCTCGCTGCTGGCGCTGGAACTTTCCCAGAGGCGGACCAGATCACGACGCATTTCCACGAGCGTATCGAGTACCTTGTTATCTGCCAGGACGGTCTCGAGCTGTGCCCGCTGGGTTTCGTCCAGCGAGTCGTCGGACCAGGTCAGCCACGAGCGGGCACGCCGCAGCAACGTGAAGTCGCAATCGGGGCTGCCCTTTTTACGGGACGGCTTTAACCGGACGAGTTCGTCAGATGCTGCTTTTTTGAGCAGCTCGGTATACCGTGCCAGGACCTCGTAGCGGTGTGTGATCACGCCTTGGAGCGTGTTCAAATCGACGTCAGAACGCGTTGCCTCGGGTGCAAGCTTGAGCTTGGGAGCCACTTTCTTGACTGTAGCCAGCTTGAAGAACTGCAAGGCACGAATGTAGCACCAGCCTACATCGAACTCGAACCACCTGCTGGAAAACTTGGCCGACGTACCGTGCGCATGGTGATTATTATGGAGCTCTTCGCCGCCGATAATAATGCCCCAGGGCACGATGTTGGTGCTGGTGTCGGGACAGGCAAAATTACGGTAACCGATGGCGTGGCCAACCCCGTTGACAACGCCCGCAGCCCAAAATGGAATCCATGCCATTTGTACTGCCCAGACTGTTAGGCCAATAATGCCGAACAACGCCAAATCAATTGCCAGCATGATCAGCACGCCAAGCAAACTGTAGCGACTGTAAACATTACGTTCCATCCAGTCGTTAGGCGTACCGTGCCCAAAGCGACGCAGTGTTTCTTCGTTGCGGGCTTCGTTACGGTAAAGTTCGGCACCGCGGAAAAACACCATGCCCAGCCCGAAGACTACGGGAGAGTGTGGATCACCATCGCGTTCGACACGCGCATGGTGTTTGCGGTGTATAGCTACCCATTCCTTGGTCACCATACCGGTGGTGAGCCAAAGCCAGAACCGGAAAAAATGCATGACGGCAGGGTGCAGGTCGAGCCCGCGATGTGCCTGACTGCGGTGCAGGAAAACTGTGACGGAGACGATGGTGACGTGCGTAAGGGCCAAAGTAGCAAGCGCAACCTGCCACCAAGACCAATTCAACGTACCATGAGCCAGAAAATTGATAACGGTATCCATAACCTTATACGACCCAGGATGACGTGTGGTAATAACAGACAGAGTGTAGCCTGTTTGTTCATACTATGACACCCCACCCTACATTGGGTTCACAGGGAAATACCCAGCTTGTTTCAATGGATTACAGCAACTGGGGCCCAAACGCGCGGGAATGGATACCGGCCACGGTGACTGTGCCGTCCACGTGCTGCTGCACACGGCCATCCGCCAGCCAGCAAGCCACCTGCCCATACACTTGGTGCTCCATAGCAAGCACCCGCCTGGCAAGTTCTGCCTCGGTGTCGCCATCATGCACCGGGACAATACCTTGGGCAATAACCGGACCATGATCAAGTTTGTGCGTGACAAAATGCACGGTGCAGCCATGCCATTGCACGCCAAACGCCAGCGCCTGCCTGTGCGTATGCAAACCTGGAAAGGCGGGCAGCAACGACGGGTGAATATTAATCAGCCGCCCCTCAAACTGATTGGCAAACCCCGGGGTCAATATGCGCATGAATCCCGCAAGCAGCACATAATCGGGGTTAAACCCGTCTATGCTCTTTGCCAACGCCTTGTCAAAACTCTCACGGCTTGTGTAGTCCCGATGACAAACCGTACGCGTGGCAATGCCTTTTTCTTGTGCCCACGCCAGGCCGGCCGCTTCGGGTTCATTGGACATGACCGCCACAACCTTGGCATTTTGCAAACCAGACAAAGCGTCAACAATCGCTTCCATATTGGAACCGCGACCAGAAATCAGAATCACAAAACGACAAGATTGACTCATTAATAAAGATCCCTGAGAAAGTCGGGACAAAATTGTAAACTCAAGTGTGTGAAACCTGCATTCAACATCTATCGCACACTACCCCGGCACGATTGCACGTTGCCCAGTGCCGTCACTATCGGTAATTTTGATGGCGTCCACCTGGGCCACCAAGCCATACTCGAGTGGTTGCAGCAAACAGCGCACGAACGTGGCTTAATACCAACAGTCATGACGTTTCACCCCCACCCACGGGCTTATTTCGCACACATGGGCAACCGTCCAGAGCTTGTACCAACAAACATTAGTAGTGTGCGAGACAAACTTCAAAGCCTCATACGTCATCAGGTCAGACAAATTGTGCTGTTGCGCTTCAACCAGGCGCTGGCCAGTATGTCGGCTACCGACTTTATTAATACGCTGCTAGTCAGGGGATTGGCGACACGATGGCTGCTGGTAGGTGAGGATTTTCGTTATGGGCACAAGCGCAGCGGTGATATTGACTTACTGCGTCGTGCAGGCCGGCACCACGGCTTTGACGTGCGCACCATCCGTGACGTCGGCGACAGTGAAGGCCAGCGCATCTCCAGCTCTACCCTGCGTACCGCCCTGGCTGTAGGCGAACAGGAACGGGTCAGCGCGCTGCTAGGCCATCCTTACCGACTTAGCGGCCATGTCGTGCACGGCCGCAAGCTGGGCCGCTCCATTGGCTTTCCTACGCTTAACCTGCATGTCCCGACCCAATGTGCCGCCCGCTCGGGCGTTTATGTTGTGCAGGTGCACGGCCTTAGCGGCCAGGTTCACAAAGGCATAGCCAGCCTGGGAGTACGCCCTACTGTACAGGACAAAGGCGAACTGCTTCTCGAGGTACATCTTCTTGACGCACAGCCTGACGCTTACGGTAAACTTGTATGCGTTGAGTTTCTCGCGTTCGTGCGCGACGAAATACACTTCCCCGACCTCTCTTCCATGATTACTGCCATCAAGGACGATGTGCAGTACGCTCACAATTATTTTGCCATCCATGGACTACAGAAAAACACTTAATCTGCCCGACACTCCATTTCCAATGCGGGGCAACCTTGCCAAACGCGAGCCACAATGGGTCAGACAGTGGCAAGAAAACAAAGTCTACGAATCCATCCGCCAGGCCAGCGCCGGCCGTCCCAAATTTACACTTCACGACGGGCCCCCTTACGCCAATGGCGACATCCATATCGGGCATGCGGTCAATAAAATTCTCAAGGACATTATTGTCAAAAGCCGCACAATGGATGGCTACGACGCTGCCTACGTTCCCGGCTGGGATTGTCATGGCATGCCCATCGAAATCCAGATTGAACGCAAATACGGTAAAAACCTTCCCGTAGCCGAAGTCCAAGCCAAAGCCAGAGCGTACGCCAAAGAGCAAATTGACCGTCAGCGGGCTGACTTTAAACGTCTGGGCATTCTTGGCGACTGGAACAACCCTTACCTGACCATGAATTTTGGCAACGAAGCCAATGAATTGCGTGTTCTGGCCCGCATCATGGAAAAAGGCTACGTGTTTCGTGGCTTAAAACCGGTCAACTGGTGCTTCGACTGCCAATCTGCCCTGGCCGAGGCCGAAGTTGAATACAAGGATCGCAAGGATCAGGCTATTCATGTCGCCTTTCCGTTTGCCGACGCCCAAGCGGTAGCCAAAACGTTTGGCATGAGTGAGCCCATTGATGGTGCCGTCATTATCTGGACAACGACACCGTGGACGATACCTGCCAACCAGGCGCTTAATGTGCACCCTGATTTCAGCTACGCACTGGTTGAACTTGCGCAGCCGGTGCCGACAGGCCGGTACGTCCTGCTTGCCGAGGATCTGGTCCAGGCCTGTCTTGAAACCTGGCAGCTTGACGGCCGCATCGTTGCCAAAGCGCCTGGTCATGCCTTGGAGTTCCTCGAGTTTCACCACCCTCTGGCCTCAGCCGATGAAGGCTACGATCGTGTTGCTCCCATGTACCTGGCCGACTACGTCACGCTCGAGGCGGGTACCGGCATTGTGCATTCCTCACCTGCATACGGTGTGGAAGACTTTATCTCGTGCAAAAAACATGGACTCGATGACCACGACATCATCAACAAAGTATTATTATAATAGTTA